>NZ_JAXBVE010000048.1:0-34481 GCF_035181445.1 Photorhabdus africana | reverse complement strand
CCAGTTGAAGTTATAGTTCCCCAACGAGATATGGATATCGCCATCATCATGCAAATGACCGCTGTTACGCAGGAAATCAAATGTTTTCTGCTTCATATTGAGCAGATCCGCGGTGAGATTCTCTTTCAAATTGGTCACGAGTGACTTCATCTCTTCTTGTTTATCTTTGTTGAATATCATCGCAAACAGTTTAGGTAAATTCAGCGAATTAAAGCCCAATGCCCGCTCTGGTTTGTTATTAGTCTGACTACTCCCACTGTTGATGACGTCCGGCACACTTTCTTCCCGATTTTCATCAGCTTTCAGCCCATGGCTGACAAGAAATGATTCAATACCATCGGTACTCATATCGACGTGCTGTTTCAACCCCTCAATCCATTTATCCGAATCAGCAAAGACACGGAGTTGATCCCCCCCAAACTGCTTAACCATTTCCAGCATCTCTCGCAAAATCGCCGTGCCATCAACCGGCTCGCCAGTACGGGCAACAATCTGCCCTTCCGGCGTGTAATCCACACCAAAAATATCCGCTAGCGTGGTCTCTGCATTCACACCGGCTAACCGACCCAGCAGCTTATTTTTAAGCTGACGCGGTAAGTCCTGGGGCTTGTAGGTAAAGGTTGTCTTCGCCATACCCGTTGTTGAATATTGCTGCGTCATCAGGCCAAACAACGAACCCAGGTTGGTATCCAGAATCGATTGAATATGGTCACCGAACATAAAATTCCAGCTACCGGTTGTGACCTGAATGTCCGCCCCTCGACCACCTACTGCAAAATTGAAAATCAGTTTCTCATTGGCCTCACGGAATTTATCCGCACGGCTCATTTTACTAGTATCAATATCATTGCCGTTATCACTTAACCATTGGTGGTATTTTTTATTCAATGCTGTTTCTGTGTCACTTTTCAAACCCCGGCTACTGCGTTCGTGCTGTGCATCCAGATCAACCAACGTATTGTAATCCACACCGCTGGTCTGGTCTAAACCAGACATGTCCCGCATAAATTTTTTCGCGCCCGATAATGTCCATTGCTGATCCTGCTCCTCTAACCAGTTCCGCTCTTCACCGGAACCTGCAATAGACTTTAGTACACCGGTAATACGCGCAGTGTTATCAAATGGATTAACCAACGGTGGCGTAGGGATGGATTTATCCATCATGACAATCAGGTCATTACTGCGCCCCTGGTTGAAGCTGATGTTACGAGTACCAATAAACACCTGCGCCCCTTCAAGCGCCTGATAACCAGCAATATCGATACTGTGTTTACTGTCCCCCTCCCCAATGTGCGCCATCACATTGTTGTCACCAAAAGCCAGCGACTTAAAGCCGCCCGTACCCACTTTGATACCGACGTTCGAGGTTCCCCAGTTGATCGCGGTAAATTCACCATCACCCACGTTTACCTGTATATTCCCGGCGTAACTCAGCGGCTTATCCGATTGAGGATTTGAACCGGTTTCTATCCTGTTTTTGCGCTTCCTTGGCGCGATGAAAACATCATGGTTATCCGCAATTGCCCCTCTGGTTACTGAATCAGCTTCCGTGTACCCCACTCGGGCAAGGTTGATATCGCTTTCCGCCACCCCACAACGCTCCTCCTTCTCTGTTGTAGTCGTGAGTTCTCCCTCTTCATCCCAGCACAACACCAGTTTGTTATCGTCCAATCTGTTAACCCACTGATAATTTTTATCGCGGGTAAATTTACGGCCTGTTGCATCAACGGCCACGTCACTTCGACGGGCTGAAACCTCGCTACGGATACCCTGTTTATCTAAGGCGGTAATAAAACGGTAGGCAAAACCATTCTGCTTATCCTCACTTATCAGTGAACAACCCACGACGCTGATACGCTCAGGTTTACCTGCCTGCTCAAAGTCCTGACTGAACTGTTTTAGTTTGATTGCCAATTCATCAGCACTGTAACCACTCAGGCGAGTGTTATTTTGTGCCGATTCGTCACGGCCATGCCCCACAATCTGCCAACGCAACTTGCCTGATAATCCGGCAGGGTCACCATCAATGACATGATATTTGCCATCCGCAGCCAGTTTAACCACTACACTGGAATCCGGGTGTTTACCCGCCAGATTGATCGCGGCTTTTGCGACAATCGGGTCATCTTCCATCTGAATAATGATCTGACCATCAAAACGGGTCCCACGATTGTCACTCTTTTGCTGCGAGCTCTTCACCCCATCCCGACTTTTATCTTCTTTAAAACCGTACAGTTCGTTAGTCACTGGGTTTAAAACGGTTTTATCCTGTGGCAAAGCACCATCATCTTCAATGAATACCGACTCTGACGCTCCATGTTTGCCTGGTAACATCTGTGATGCTTCCGCCGAAGAGTCGTTCCGTTCTCTCTCAGGGGTATTTTTTCGATAAAGGTGCAGGGTTTTCTCAAATGCGCTATTTAATGCCTGATTTATCCATCGTTTTCCTTTATCTCCGGCGATATCCATCAGATCCATATAACTGGCGGTATAGTTTTGTAGTACTTGCCGACGTTCATCACCGGTCTCCTGCAATGCTTTGTAAACAACCAAACTCTCATTAACCGAATGGCCGCCATCAAACACCAGAAACGCCAACGTATTAAGGTATGCCTGTTCTTGCGGGAAAGTGGGATCTTGACTGGTAATATAGTTATTGAGGTGAACCATGATATTGGTCGAGCCAGATGCCCCTGACACCACAGAATGCCCTTGCGCCAGAGCGTTACGTTCAAGCACGGTTTCCTGTCCGGGCGTCAGCACACTGCCTGCCGCCACCTTTCTGCCATACAGGAAATCTTCATATTGATCACCGGATGGCTGGTAGGGCAGTGCAATGCCATACTCATTGGTTTGCTGTTGAATTAAATTCACTGTGTGGGTCACATCAGCATGATGAGTTAATGTATTACTGGTCGAACGCGCCTTGTAGATCTCCTCCCGATAGAAAATATCTGCTTCCGCCTTCCATTGCGATAAATGTGACCCCATACCACCCGTGTTCGACATTTTTACCGCCAGAAACGGAATTTTGATCATTTCAAAGCCGTTATCCACTTTAGTCATCATGATCTTAAAGTTATCCAAGGTCGGTTTTTGCAGGAATGCGGTCAGTTCTGGCACCCGACTGAACCAAGGACGAATATCCTGTTTAATTTTTTCGGCAAAAGCTTGCATCCTGCAAGCAATCTGTGCATCGCGAATGGTTGAGCCAACTGTACTTTGTATATACAACTCAAACTCCTGCACCAGAAACTGACCTATCCGTCTGGAGGCGGCTATCGCATCCGGTGACGCGGTTTTCACCAATGTATGCGCCAACTCAGAATCAAAACGACGGCCAAATAAGTTGTCAATATATTGGGTGGTCGATTTTTTTCTGTGAGCGTCAGCCTGTAATGACAATACCAAAACCTGTAACTCAGGGTATGCCTGTAACTGGCTGGCAGCATCATTAAATAACTTGATAGTTTCCTTCGAGGTGACTTGCCCGGTAAGCCAGAGCTCCCTAACCCGTTCAATCAAAGACTCCGCTTCCGGGATATTCGCGGCTTCCAACCGGCTCATAAAAGCAATCAGGCTTTCACTCTCGGTCTTAGGCGCTTCCCGTTCAGCGGCTGAATTCGTTCGGGTCAAGGGGGTAATTTTCCACTCAATAAGATGATTAATTTCGTCTTGGGTGACATTTCCTTTCAAACCGACAACACGTCCGGTTCCATCAAAGATGACGCGTTGACTAAGTTGTTCAGCACGCTGAGGCGACACGGCAATCCCAAGCACCCCTACGGATTCGGCTCTCCAAGCTTGCAAGTGCTCAATCATCTGATCCATCTTAAAATGTATTAAGTTCACTTGATTGGCGCATGGAGCAAATTCCTTTGGGCTACGCTGTTGCCAGTCAGCTATCGCCTGTTTAAGCTGCAATACATGCTCTTCATCGAAATGGCTCATCGTTTTATAGAAAATATCACGTACAGCAGTCAGCGCTTGACTCAGCGGCTTTTTCTGCCCTAATGTTCGCTCATTAGCATTAGGGTTGATAAACAGTTTACTGCCCTCTTTCAATAAATTAAATTTTGCACTTTCAAATATAGCGGAATTTTCCTGCTCTACCCTGGCATCATTTCCCAACGATTCCAGATTAATGCCTGAAATCCGCGGTACTTTTCTGACAAGCTCACCTGAGCCGCTCAACGTTGGCATCACCCTATCGTCAGGTTGTCCTTCGGCAAATTTTGAAGCAGTTAAAGCGCCGGTATTTTCCACGCGAATACCAGCATTTATCTGTAGATGATCAACCGCTTGTTTAGCCCCTTCTAGTGCTTGTAGCTTCTCTTCGGTCAATCCCCTGTAGAATCTTCTGTTAATGTCCGGCATGAATTCGGAAGCAATATGGCTACCGGTTTCCCCCGCGCCTGTCGATTCGTAGGCTTTGCCCGATAAACCGCTCCCCCCGGCACCGATACGATCAGGATCAGGTCTGAAATCGCTCTGTTTTGCTGCGTTGACATCGATTTGTACTTGAGCAATCTGACTTTCAGCCACCGCAATATCACGTTTACCCCGATCTTCCGCCTCCTGACAGGCGATATTTGCGTCATTTTCCGCTTCCCTAGCCTGCTGTTGCTGCAATAATGCCTCTTCTTTCCTTAACGCTGCTTTTTCCTGAGCTGCTGCAATATCCTGTTTTGCACTGGCATGGTGCTGCTCACTTTGTGCTACGCCTGCTTCTGATTCTTCAACCGCTTTTTTGACTTGTTGTTGGTTATCCGTAATAGCCTGTCGGGCATCAGCTAATCTTTTCTGTGCAATAGATTTGGTGTCATTCAACTCATTTTGAACATGATTCAAGAACTCGGCAGCAAACTGATTGCGCCACTGATTACCTGATTGGCCGCTGTAATCAGCATGGTCATCAAGCACTTTCAAACCTTGCGTCATGGAAACCAGTTTATCAGTCTCTGCCTGCGCTTCTGCTTCTATCGCATTCCGCTGCGTCAGCCCATTTTGGCTAAGTGCTTGCTGATCCGTTAATTCTAATTGGGATTGTAATTTTTCAATCGCTGCCAGTTGTTTCTCTTTTTCCTGTTCCAACAGTTGGCGATCTTCTTCCGCTTTTTCTCTATCGCTTAACGCACTTTGCGCCGCTTCATCCTGTTTCGCATATTCGGTAATAATATTGGCTTGTTGTGAACTCTCTGATTTTGCAACAACGTTATCCAGAACATAGCCTACGCCATCATCCACACCGGTTCCTTTAAACTCAATGCGGTTACTGCCGACTGTTGCTGTCAGCGCCAGTGTTTTATTTTGCCATTTCGTGGCGTCGCCAAAAGTCGAGAATACAAGTTTGCCGTTCCAGATAACGTCCATACCATTGTCGGCTGAATAAGTATCGGGACGGTTGGCAAAATCAAAACTCAGTGAAATCACTTCTCCCTCAGAACGGTCTTGTAGATCCTGGTAAATTGTGGTGTTTTTATCAGTATCAAGTTCACTGACGCGCTCTCCATGACCGGTATCATCAAGACCATAAACACCCGCAGGACTATGTGCCTCTATACTTTGTATACTATGAGTTGACTGCCAACCCAACTTACCTTGCTCAAAATCACCATTGATGATCAGATTAGCTTCCTGTTCCGAATCATCGCTTTCATTAATATTCAATGAATGATGAATATTTTCGAGCTCAGGCGTTTTGACCGCGGTGACAGAACCAAGCAAACGATTGCTCAAATCTGAACTTACTGGCGCAATTATATCCATCTGGCAGCCATCAATAGCAGAAACTTCCGCTAAATTGATCGCACCTCTGCCTTTATGAGTGCCCGACGTGTTAGCTTCCTCCCCCTGCACCAGATAGTTGATCGCCTGACTGCCCATCACACCGAACACAGTTTGTTTGATATTGTCGAAGAAAGAGGCCAGTTTATTGCTTTCCGTATTACTCTCTGCAACCGCCAGGCTGTAAAAATCCCCCTCACCTATCTTAATCGCCAGATTATTGCGCGCATAAGCGGTATTAACCGCTAAACCCTGCCCCACCTGGACATTGGCGTTACTCTGGCCTTTCATGACCGCCACATTCAGGCCATTGCCCACTTTGGTATTGACGTTATATTTCCCCCACGCCACGTTAACCGAAATACCCTCACCCACATGAGTGTTAATGTTAGCGTCGCCATGCGCGGCGGTGACATTTAAACCATTGCCTATTGTCGTGGTCACGTTAGCTTTCCCTTTCGCCGACGTCACCTGCATACCGTCTCCCACTTTGGTGACAACATTGCCTTCGCTCCATAAGGCATTAAAGCTGTCTCCCTGACCTACCTGAGTGATTATGTTGGCCTGACCTTTCGCCAGCACCACATTACGCCCGTCACCGACTTTAGTGATAACGTTGGCTTTGCCCCAGGCGCCGGTGTAATCATCACCGTTACCCACATGGGTGATAATATTGGCATCCCCCTGAACCACCGTGACTTCCTGTCCCTTCCCCACTTTAGTTACGAAGTTGGCTTGACCTTTCGCAAAGGCGTAACAGTCGCCATTTCCCACTTGAGTCAGGGTATTCGCTTCCCCCCAAGACGCATTTACGCTGGTACCATTACCAATCTTCGTGATGATATTGGCTTTTCCTTTGGTTACCCCCACGGTCAAACCATCACCGACATGGGTCATCACGTTACCCACTTTGGAAATAAGCAGGCCGACTGTGGTACCGTCACCCACTTTGGTCAGAATATTGCCTTTGCCAGACAGGATACCGGCGGTTGCCGCGTCGCCGACATGCGTAATAATGTTCGCTTTCGCCGCGGCAACAACCCCCATAAAATCATTGCCCACCTTGGTGACGATATTGGCTTCACCCAGTGCTAACACGCCTGTTAAGCCATCCCCCACATGAGTCATTATATTGGCTTTACCAAACATGGCCGCCAGTGTTGTGCCATTACCCACTTTGGTCATCACGTTCAGTTCACCGGCAAACAAGCCAATACTCGTGCCATTACCCACATGGGTAAAAATATTCGCTTTCCCTATCATTAAGGCAGCGGTCTGGTCATGACCGACCTTGGTCAGCACATTGGCCCCGCCAATCAGGGCCGCAAAGGTATTGCCCTCCCCGATATGGGTAAAGAGATTCGCTTTGCCGATCATCGCCGCCAACGTCATGCCATCACCCACTTTCGTGGCGATATTGCCTTTTGCCAGCATCAGCGCAACACTGGTGCCATCCCCAATATGCGTAAACACATTGCCCGCCGCGACCATCAATGCCAGTGCATCACCGTCACCCACTTTGGTAAAGACATTCACTGCACCGCCCATTAGCGCCCAGGCATCCCCTTTGCCGATATGGGTAAACAAGTTGCCGGCGCCAATCAGAGCCGCAATCGCTGTCCCCTCTCCGACTTTGGTGAAGATATTGCCTGCCGCAGCCATCACACCCAGTGTCAAACCATCGCCGACATGGGTCAACACGTTGCCCATGCCGAACATGATGCCGGTCGTGTCACCCTTTCCGACTTTGGTCAAGATATTCGCACCACCCAGCATAACGCCCGTGGTACTGCCGTCCCCGATATGCGTAAGAACATTTGCCCCGCCGCCCATGACTGCCCACGCATGGCCTTTCCCTTTCTTGGTAAAAATGTTAGCGCCGCCCAACGCAATAACAGTGCTGTTGGCGGTTTCAGTCTCCTCACTGAGATGGCTGATAATATTGGCACCGCCAAGCATACCGGCAACCAGATCGCCCGCCCCAAGTTTAGTCAGTACGTTAGCGCCACCTAACAGTGCAGAGAAGATGCTCCCTTTTCCCGCCTGAGTGATGACGTTAAAACCGCCCTTCCCAGACCAGTTCCCATCACCATTACCTATCTGAGTATGCGTGTTATATCCGCCCAGCATCCGCACCCGGCTGCTGCCGTTGCCTTTGTGAATTGAGATATTGCCATAAGCCAGAAGATGAGCCAGGTATTGCCCATCCCCGATCCGCACAAGAACATTTGTCGCGCCACCAGCATCAACATCCATTTCCCCACTCTGGCCCCGGTGAACCAGAACATTAGCTAAGCCCGCGCCACGGAATGTCAGATCCCCTTTTTCACCCTTTTTTACAATCACGTTGGCGGTACCCGCGCCTTCAAAATACGTATTACCGAATGTTGAACTGTGCAGAATAACGTTCGCCGCCCCCGCTCCTGTGAAATTAATATCACCGTGCGTCACGTTCGACTTAATAACGTTTCCACCCCCTGCGCCGCTAAAATAAATATCACCAGAACTATGACCGCCACTCTTTGATGATTTAATAACATCTTGCTCAGAATAGCTTTTAAGATCAGTCAAACAATCAGTAATCTCATCTGTTACATTTAACTTATAGTGAAGCTCACTTAACGTATAATCAGCCATTATTAATCGATAACCATGAAGATAGGAAAAAGTTTCATCTGCTATGCGGCCAGTATAATCACCTTCTTTATACCAAGATCTTACAATATATTTCAGCCTCCCTGTTTCACTATCATTCGCCAGCTTAACCTCAACCACTTTGGTATAAGGATCCAGGAATATTGCATACACATAAGTATTCGGCTGCGTGTTTGATTTAACCGCAGAGACATCGATTTTCCGCCCATCAGAAGAAATCGCATCTCCGCCTATTTTGGCACGACCCAGTGTGACATCTTCCACTTTAACTTTGACACCAATCACCCAATCGTCGGTTAATAATACCTCTTCAACACCTTGTATCGGGGTTTCTTGTCCATATACCACATTAATATCGGCAACGGCAAAGAGATAAGTATCAGGCTCTACCGCGGATTTCACTGCTTTAACTTGCCGGGATTGTTGAATCCCGCATTCTTCCATTGTTGCTAATGTCATCACAATGTCTTTAGCCTGAGCAAATTCTATTTCATTTTTCACACCTACTCGGGTAATTTTGTTATAAGCTCCTGCACCAGCAAAATGAATATGACCGTAGGCAACATCAGAATAGAGTGTGTTATATCCCCCCGCACCTTCAAAAATAATATCACCCTGTGTTTGTCCATACCCATCTTCACTGTGGCGTATACGTCCAATGCGATTCGCTGCCCCCACACCACGCAAGATAATGTTACCCTCTCTACCTCTACGCACAATATGATTATCAGCACCAGCACCATGCAAAATAATGTCACCGCTTTCTATCCGCGAATTGATGCTATTTGCCACGCCTGCGCCATTAAATATCACATTTCCCTGTGAACCTTGATAACGGCTAAACCAAGTACGGTCAATTTTGTTAGCCGCTCCTGCACCGAAAAAATACAAATCGCCTTGGTGAGTTTCATGCCATAACTGATTGTATCCACCGGCCCCTTTAAAACGGGTATCACCAGACACCCCTTTACGAACCAGTTTGTTATAGCCGGCCGCACCCGAATAAGATAAATCCCCGGCTTCACCCAAATGGTCAATAAAAGCCGTCCCGGCGGCCCCCGCAAATGACAGGGCACCATTTCCTGTCTTACTAATGCCGGTATAACCTGAGACTCCCTTTACCTCAAGGTCACCATCTGTATGGTATACATCGACTTTAAATGTACCAATCGTAATATCATCATCTCCGCCATAAGCATAAACGTTACCACCAACCCCAATAGCAGTAATGCTATTACCGTCATTATCGTCGTAATATTCTCCTGAAAAGAAGAACTCTGCACTTCTATTTGATGATTTACCCATTAATAACTCTTTAATTTATCATTGATATTAAGCAAAAAACCATTGCATATAGCGGATAGAACCGTTATTTTTAATATTCAACTTTTACCTAAACAGTAAAATTTTCTTATTTTTTAATAACAAAAAATCAAATGAACCACCATTAAAATTACATCAAATATTGTTTACCCAAATTTATCAAACCTACTTTTTCTAAAAAGTAATTTATTAATATACCCTATGGATTTCAAGATGCATCGCGACGGCAAGGGAAAGAATCCCCGGGAGCATAGATAACTAACAGATATTTTTTCCGCGATAATATTGAAAATACAGAGAAGAGAAGAGAATAAAGTAACGACTAAGCTAAGATATAAAATTTCATCAATTACGATCAATTATTTTATTCCATTTCCATAAATAACCACGTAGATTATAATCATTAAAACAATATAAGTAAATGAGATAATAACATCCTACTTTTTAGTCAGAAAATAATAACGACAAATAAATAAAATTAATTAATGAAAATAAAATTAATTAATAAACACGATCATCGATCAGTGAACTATAATATAATGGATATCTATTATTCAGTAGTAAAAAAAGGCTCACCGATTCTGTGAGCCTTTTTTATTATTTATTTTAACTTTTATTCTTGAGAATTAATTACGCAAACCGCACCTTGCCAATCGTAGTATCTGCCCACGCCGTTGTCATGGCCATTTTCGCCTGACTCGCCAGATTATCAATAAAACCATTATCTCCCACGGTGGGCGCAAAACTGCTCATTGCCTGGATTAAGGTATCAACCGCATTATCCGACAGCGCAGTAAACTCCCGCTCTCCTGACGCATCCTTACGCCCCATCTGCGTCACTAATTTGGCACGATTACCATTAAAGTAATCACTAAAAGTGACTGAACCCACCGATTCAAACAGGCTCTGAGCAGTTTTATCCTGAGTACGGCGATTCACTGATAACACCAGATCATATCCACTGCGCTGGAACCACAGGTTTTGCCAGTCAATATCGTTAAAGACAATCATATCTTCTGCATTGATATCATCAACCTGACTGTCAATCACCTGACCACTGACCACAAAGCTGTCTACTCCTGCACCACCCTGGAAGTGGTTCTGGTATCCCCCCAAAACCAGTAGATCCTGACCCTCACCGCCGTCAAACTGGCTGAATTTCGAAATTGTGGCCGCGATCAGGTGGTCATCACCTTCTCCACCGTTGATGACTGCATGATAGCCCATCAGTTTAATGACATCGTTACCCATGTTGCCATCAATTCGGTTGTCATTACCAAACACCCGGCCAAAGTCATTGCCTTCACCCAGCTCAACCCGGTTGTTATTACCGATAGTCACGGCATAATCCTGATCTTCCCCAGTATCCACCTGGTTGTAGTTACCAGAAGTGACAACGTAGTCCTGCCCATTACCGGCATCAATAATGCCACCTTCACCAAAAACAAATGTCTGGTCATTACCCTCACCCATGAACACATGGTTAATCCGCCCGGCTACCACTGCGGTATCATCGCCACTACCACCAAACATCCAGTTTTCACGTCCCATCAGAACGCCCAGATCATCCCCCTCACCACCGGTAAAGAGGTTGGAAGTGCCGATGGAGTAATAAACATCATCACCACGTCCCCCCCAAAAGTTGTTGTTATCGCCCAGATAAGCACCAAGATCTTTACCATCACCGCCCCAATTGAAATTGTAGTTCCCCAACGAGATATGGATATCACTATTCCCTTGCAGATGACCGCTGTTACGCAAGAAATCAAACGTTTTCTGCTCCATGTTGAGCAAATCTGCGGTTAGATTCTCTTTCAGGTTGGTCACGAGTGACTTCATCTCTTCTTGTTTATCTTTGCTGAATATCGTCGCAAACAGGTTAGGCAAATTCAGCGAATTAAAGCCCAATGCCCGCTCTGATTTGTCATTAGCCTGACTATTCCCACTGTTAATGGCGCCCGGTACACTCTTTTCCCGATTTTCATCAGGCGCTTTCTCTTTCAGCCCATGACTGACAAGAAATGATTCAATACCATCGGCACTCATATCGGCGTGCTGTTTCAACCCCTCAATCCATTTATCCGAATCAGCAAAGACACGGAGTTTATCCCCCCCAAACTGCTTAATCACTTCCAGCATCTCTCGCAAAATCGCCTTGCCATCAACCGGCTCACCAGTACGGGCAACAATCTGCCCCTCCGGGGTATAATCCACGCCAAAAATATCCGCTAAAGTGGTCTCTGCATTCACACTGGCTAACCGACCAAGCAGTTTGTTTTTAAGCTGACGCGGTAAGTCTTGGGGATTGTAAGTAAATGTTGTCTTCGCCATACCCGTTGCCGAATATTGCTGCGTCATCAGGCCAAACAGAGAACCTAAGTTGGTATCCAGAATCGATTGAATATGGTCACCGAACATAAAGTTCCAGCTTCCGGTGGTGACCTGAATGTCCGCCCCTTGACCACCTACCGCAAAATTGAAAGCCAGTTTCTCATTGGCTTGACGGAATTTATCCGCACGGCTCATTTTACTGGCATCAATATTGTCGCCCTGACTACTTAACCATTGGTGATATTTTTTGCTCAATGCCGCTTCTGTGTCACTTTTCAAACCCCGGCTACTGCGCTTGAGCTGCGAATCCAGATCAACCAATGTCTTGTAATCCACACTACTGGTTTGGTCTAAACCAGACATGTCCCGCACAAAT
This sequence comes from Photorhabdus africana, assembly GCF_035181445.1. Lineage (NCBI taxonomy): Bacteria > Pseudomonadati > Pseudomonadota > Gammaproteobacteria > Enterobacterales > Morganellaceae > Photorhabdus > Photorhabdus africana. The sequence continues at coordinate 22,009 of NZ_JAXBVE010000048.1, read as the reverse complement.
TTTTTCACGCCAGATAGCGTCCACTGCTGATTTTGCGCCGCCAACCAATTCCACTCTTCGCCGGAATGAGCAATAGATTTTAGTACACCGGTAATACGCGCAGCACCATCAAATGGATTAACCAACGGTGGCGTAGGGATGGATTTATCCATCATGACAATCAAGTCATTACTGCGACCTTGGTTAAAGCTGACGTTACGGTTGCCAATGAACATCTGCGCCCCTTCAAATGCTTGATAACCACCCAGATTAACGCTGTGCTTACTGTCACCCTCCCCGATGTGCACCATCACATTGTTGTCACCAAAGGCCAGTGACTTAAAGCCACCCGTACCCACTTTAATACCGACGTTCGAGGTTCCCCAGTTGATCGCAGTAAATTCACCGTCGCCCACGTTTACTTGTATATTCCCGGCGTAACTCGGCGGCTTATCCGATTGAGGATTTGAACCAAGCTCAACCCTGTTTTTGCGCTTCCCTGACGCGGTGAAAACATCATGGTTATCCGCAATTGCTCCTCTGGTTACTGAATCAGTGTCTGTGTACCCCACTTTGGCAAGGTTGATATCGCTTTCAGCCACACCGCGACGCAATCTTTCTGTTGTAGTCGTTAGTTCACTCTGCTCATTCCAGCGTAACACCAGTTTGTTATCGTCCAACTTGTTAACCCACTGATGATTTTTATCGCGGGTAAATTTACGGCCTGTTGCATCAACAGCCACTTCACTACGACGGGCCGAAACCTCACTACGGATACCCTGTTTATCTAAAGCGGTAATAAAACGATAGGCAAAACCATTCCGCTTATCATCACTAATCAGTGAACAACCCACGATGCTGATACGATCAGGTTTACCTGCCTGCTCAAAGTTCTGGCTGAACTGTTTTAGTTTGATTGCCAATTCATCAGCACTGTAACCACTCAGGCGAGTGTTATTTTGTGCCGATTCGTCACGGCCATGACCCACAATCTGCCAACGTAATTTGCCTGATAATCCAGCAGGATCACCATAAATGACTTGATATTTGCCATTAGAATCAAGTTTAACCACCACGCTGGATTCCCGGTGTTTACTCGCCAGATTGATCGCGGCTTTTGCTACAACCGGGTCATCTTCCATTTGAATAATGATCTGACCATCAAAACGCATCCCACGATTGCCACTCTTTTGCCACGAGTTCTTCACCCTATCCCGATTTTTATTTTGAAAATCGGAGAGCGTCGAGACAATCCTATCAGTATATTGGCTCATTAAAGCACCGCTCTCGGCATGACCATAAAAGGTTTGTTCACCCGATACGCGATAACCAGAAGCGGTCAATCTTGCACGCAGCTTTTCTCCTTCATGCCCTAAACCTTGATTGTCAGTTAACAGCATGATCGGCGTATTGATCGGCACTCCTTTGAGGTTTTTTTCTACTGAAAATTGGCCGTTCATCGCTTTTGCCAATACCCCAATCATGCCACCAGGATTTGGTACGTCATGCGCGGTTATGGTTTTGGTCATACTCGATATTGGCCTGTCGAATAACAGACCTGACACGGCTTGATTATTTTGCGCCGCATATCGAGCAAGATCTGCCGCCACCGGCCCACCAACGGAATAACCATGAAGGATAATATTACCCGGCTTAATACCGCGATCTTGCACCAAATAGCGAAACATCGTCCGGGCATCCTGATAGAACCCTTGCTCACCGGGACTACCATCACTACCACCATAGCCGCGCATGTTGACAGCAAGTATATCAATGCCCTGCTTTTGATAATGGCTTTGGATATCATGAGCTTGCTCTTCCGCGGATAAACCTGAACCATGAAGGAAAAGCACGACTTTTTTCTCTGCCACCGTCAAGATATCATCTGGTTTTATGTCACCCTGATGGTAATATCCGGTTAAACGTCCCTCTTCGCCTTTTAGGGTGATTTTGCTTGAGCTGCCATTAGCAACCGCATCATTAAGAATGGTCTGCGTCTCATCACTGATATGGCGGCGCTCTTCTTTAAAACCATACAATTCGTTGTTAAAGAATCGGGTTACTGGATTTAAAGAGTCTTTATCCCGTGGCGAAGTACCATCATTCTCCATTAATACCGACTCTGACGCGCCATTTTTACCCGATAACGCCTGTAATGCTTCCACCGAAGAGCCGTTCTGTTCTCTCTCAGGGGTATTTTCTCGATAAAGGTGTTGGGTTTTCTCAAATGCGCTATTTAATGCCTGATTTATCGATAATTTTCCTTTATCTCCAGCGATATCCATCAGATCCATATAACTGGCGGTGTAGTTTTGTAGTACTTGCCGACGTTCATCACCAGTCATCTGCAATGCTTTGTAGACCACCAAACTTTCATTAACCGAATGACCGCCATCAAACACCAGAAATGCCAACGTATTAAGGTAAGCCTGCTCTTGCGAGAAAGTAGGATCTTGACTGGCAATATAGTTATTGAGATGAACCATGATATTGGTCGAGCCAGATGCCCCTGTCACCACGGAATGCCCCTGCGCCAAGGCGTTACGCTCAAGCGTTGTTTCCTGTCCGGGCGTCAGCACTCTGCCCGCCGCTACCTTTCTGCCATACAGGAAATCTCCATATTGATCACCAGATGGTTGGTAGGGCAGTGCAATACCATAATCATTGGTTTGCTGTTCAGTTAACTTCACCTTATAGGTAACATCCGCCATATTCGTTAACTTACTGCTGGTGGAACGCGCCTTGTAGATCTCCTCGCGATAGAAAATGTCCGCTTCCGCCTTCCATTGCGATAAATGTAACCCCATACCATCAGTATTCGACATTTTTACTGCCAGAAACGGAATTTTGATCATTTCAAAGCCGTTATCCACCTTAGTCATCATGATCTTAAAGTTATCCAAGGTCGGTTGTTGCAGGAATGCGGTCAGTTCAGGCACCCGACTGAACCAAGGACGAATATCCTGTTTAATTTTTTCGGCAAAAGCTTGCATCCTGATAGCAATCTGTCCGTCGAGTACGGGTGAGTCAGTAGTACTTTGCATATACAACTCAAACTCCTGCACCAGAAACTGACCTATCCGCCTGGAGGTGGCTATCGCATCCGGTGACGCCATTTTTACCAACGTATGGGCCACTTCAGAATCAAAACGACGACCAAATAAGTTGTCAATATATTGAGTAGTTGACTTTTCTCTGTGAGCATCAGCCTGTAATGACAGTACCAAACCATGTAACTCAGGATATGCCTGTAACTGGCTGGCAGCATCATCAAATAACTTGATAGTTTCCTTCGAGGTGACTTGCCCAGTGAGCCAGAGTTTCCTGGCCCGTCCAATCAAAAACCTCGCTTCCGGGATATTCGCGGTTTCCAATCGGCTCATAAAAGCAATCAGACTTTCACTTTCGGTCTTAGGCGCTTCCCGTTCAGCGGTTGAATTCGTTCGAGTCAATGGGGTAATCTGCCACTCAATAAGACGATTAATTTCGTTTTGTGTTATACCGCCTTTTAAACCGACAACACGTCCGGTTCCATCAAAGATGACTCGCTGCTTAAGATGTTCAGCATGTCGAGGCGCCACGGCGATCCCAAGGACGCCAGCGGATTCAGCTCGCTGAGCCTGCAAGTGCTCTATCATCCGGCCCATTTTAAAACGGACTAAGTTCACCTGATTGGTGCGCAGAGCAAATTCCTTTGGGCTATGCTGTTGCCAATCAGCTATCGCCTGTTCAAGCAGCAATATATGCTCTTCATCGAAATGGCTCATCGTCTTATAGAAAGTATCGCGTACCGTGGCCAGCGCCGTGCTAAGCTTCCTTTTTCGCCCCAATGTTCGCACATTGGGATTGATAAATAGCTTGTTTCCCTCTTTCAATAAATTAAATTTTGCATTTTCAAATATAGTGGAATTTTTCTGCTCTACCTTGACATCATTCCCCAACGATTTCAGATTAATGCCTGAAATCCGCGGCACTCTTCTGACACGCTCACCTGAACTGTTCGACGTTGGTATCACCCTATCGTCAGGTTGTCCTTTGGCAAACTTTGAAGTAGTTAAAACGCCGGTATTTTCCGCGCGAATACTGGCATTTATCTGTAGACAATCAACCGCTTGTTTAGCATCATCCAACGCTTGTAGCTCTTCTTCGGTCAATCCTTTGTAGAATTTTTTTTCAGCTTCCGGTATTAATTCGGGATCAATATAGCTACCGGTTTCCCCCGCGCCTGTCGATTCATAGCCATTACCAGACAAACCACTACCACCGGCACCGCTACGATCAGGTTTGGAATCGCTCTGTTTTGCCCCTCTAACATCTTCTTGTACCTGGGCAATTTTATTTTCAGCCGCAGCAATATCACGTTTACCCCGATACTCCGCCCCCTGATAGGCGATATTTGCGTCATTTTCCGCTTCTTTGGCCTGCTGTTGCTGCAATAATGCTTCTTCTTTTCTTAATTCTGCTCTCTTCTGAGCCTCTGCAATATCTTGTTTTGCACTGGCATGATGCTGTTCACTTTGTGCTGCGCCAATCTCGGATTTCTTAACCGCTTCTTTTACGTGTTGTTGGTTATCCATAATAGATTGTCGGGCATTCGTTAATTTTCGCTGTGCAATAAATTTGATGTCATTCAACTTATCCTGAGCGTGGTCCAGCAATTGGCTAGCAAATTGATTACGCCATTGGTCACCTGATTGGCCGCTGTAATTGGCATAGTCACCAAGCGCATCCAAACCTTGCGTCATGGAAACCAGTTTGTCAGTCTCCGCCTGCGCTTCTGCTTCTATCGCATTACGCTGTGTCAGCCCATTTTGGCTAACTGCTGCCTGATCGGTTAATTCCAACTGGGATTGCGATTTCGCCATCTCCGCCAGTTGTTTCTCTTTTTCCTGTTCCAACAGTTGGCGATCTTTTTCTGCTTTTTCTTTATCGCTTAATGCATTTTGCGCCGCTTCATCCTGTTTCACATGTTCGGTAATAATATTAGCTTGTCGTGAGCTCTCAGATTTTGCGATAACGTTATCCAGAATATAGCCTACGCCATCACTCAAACCGGTTCCTTTAAACTCAATTCGATTACTGCCCGCTTTTGCTGTCAGCTCTAGTGTTTTATTTTGCCATTTCGCGGCATCGCCAAAAGTCGAGAATACAAGTTTGCCGTTCCAGAAAACATCCATACCATTGTCGGCTGAATAAGCATCGGGACGATTGGCAAAATCAAAGCTCAGCGAAATCACTTCTCCCTCAAAACGGTTTTGCAGGTCCTGGTAAATAATGGTGTTTTTATCAACATCAAGTTCACTAACTCGTTCGCCATAACGGGTATTATTAGGCCCATCGGTACTCACTGGGCCATAGGCCGCAATATCATTGGTTGATTGCCAATCCAATTTACCTTGCTCAAGATCACTATTGACAATCAGTGACGTCTCAGATTTCACAGCGATCTTGTCTAAAATATAGCTAAATCCATCATCTTGACCTGTACCTTTAAATTCAATCCGGTTAGTCCCTGCTTTTGCCATTAAATCAAGTTTTTGAGTTCGCCATATAGCTCCCGGTCCAGAAGCTGAGAATACAGACTTACCATTCCACAACACCATTATTCCGCTGTCACTCAGATCACGGTCCACCCTCTCTAAATGACTCATAAAATCAAAAGTCAGTGAAACCACGTCTCCTTCAGACAAATTTTGTAATTCCCGCCAAATTACGGTGTTTTTATCAACATCAAATTTACTGACTCGTTCACCATAACCAGTATGATCAAGACCATAAGCACTTGCTGGGTTATATGCCTCTATACCATGAGTTGACTGCCAACCCAGCTCACCTTGTTCAAAATCACCATTGACGATCAGATTTTCATCTTGATCTGACACCGATAGCGTTTTTTGACTCAAAGCACCTTCTATTGAACTGACGTCAGGCGTCTCCACGCCTGTTATAGCACCATTGAGACAATGGTTTAAATCTGAACTTATCGGCGCAATTTCATCCATCTGAAAGCCATCAATGGCAGATACTTCCGCTAAATTAATCGCACCTCTGCCTTTGTGGGTGCCCGACGTGTTAGCTTCCTCCCCATGAACCAAATAGTTGATTGCCTGACTGCCCCCCACACCTAATGTTGTCTGTTTGATATGCTCAAAGAGGGAAGAAAGTTTGTTGCTTTCTGTAACAGAGAAGCTGTAGAAATCACCATTACCAATCTTGACCGCCACGTTATTACGTGCATAACAAGCGTTGATACCCAGACCATCACCCACCTGAATATTGGCGTTACCCTGACCTTTCATGACCGCCACATTCAAGCCATTGCCCACTTTGGTATTAATATTGTGCTTACCCCACGCTAGGTTAACCGAAACGCCGTTACCTACATGAGTGTTTATGTTAGCGTCACCATGAGCAGCGGTGACATTTAAGCCATTGCCCACGGTTGTCGTTACGTTAGCTTTCCCTTTTGCCACCGTCACCTGCATGCCGTCACCCACTTTGGTGACGGCATTGCCTTCACTCCACAAGGCATTAAAGCTGTCTCCCTGACCTACCTGAGTGACAATGTTAGCCTTACCTTTCGCCAGCACCACATTACGCCCGTCACCGACTTTAGTGATAATGTTGGCTTCGCCCCAGGCACCGGTGTAATCATCACCATTACCCACATGAGCGATAATATTGACATCCCCCTGAACCACCGTGACGTCCTGTCCCTTCCCTGCTTTGGTAATGATGTTGGCTTTACCTTTCGCGAAATTATAACGGTCGCCATTCCCCACTTGGGTCAGGATATTCGCCTCACCCCAAGCCGCATTTACGCCGGTACCATTACCAACCTTCGTGATGATATTGGCTTTACCTTTGGCAAACCCCACTGTCGTGCCCTCGCCGACATGGGTCATCACGTTACCCACATCGGAAATAAGCAGGCCAACTGTGGTACCGTCGCCCACTTTGGTCAGAATATTGCCTTTGCCAAACAGGATAGCGGCAGTCGTCGCATCACCAACATGCGTAATAACGTTCGCTTTCGCCGCCGCAACAACCCCCATAAAATCATCACCCACTTTGGTAACGATATTGGCCTCACCCAGTGCCAAGACACCCGTTAAGCCATCCCCCACATGGGTCATCATATTGGCTTTACCAAACATGGCCGCCAGCGTTGTGCCATCACCCACTTTGGTCATGATGTTCAGTTCACCGGCAAACAAACCAATACTGGCGCCATTGCCCACATGCGAATAGATATTGGCTTTCCCTACCATTAAGGCAGCAGTCAGGTCATTACCGACTTTGGTCAGCACATTGGCACCCCCAATCATGGCCGCAAAGGTATTGCCCTCCCCAACATGGGTAAAGAGATTGGCTTTACCGATCATCGCCGCCAAGGTCATGCCATTACCCACTTTCGTGGCGATATTGCCCTTTGCCAGCATCAGCGCAACACTGGTGCCATCACCAATATGCGTAAACACATTGCCCGCTGCTACCATCAATGCCAGCGCATTACCGTCACCCACTTTGGTAAAAATATTACCCAAACCACCCATTAACGCCCAGGCATCCCCTTTGCCGACATGAGTAAACAGGTTACCCGCACCAATCATGGCCGCAATTGATGTACCCTCCCCGACTTTAGTGAAGATGTTCCCTGCTGCGGCCATCACGCCCAATGTCAAACCGTCGCCAATATGGGTCAACACGTTGCCAACACCAAACATGATGCCGGTCGTGTCACCCTTTCCGACTTTGGTCAAGATATTCGCGCCACCCAGCATAACGCCCGTGGTATTGCCGTCACCGATATGCGTAAGAACATTTGTCCCGCCGCCCATGACCGCCAGCGCATGGCCTTTCCCTTTTTTAGTCAGGATATTGGCGCCGCCCAACGCAATGGCGGTGGTGTTGGCGGTTTCAGTCTCCTCACTGAGATGACTGAGAATATTGGCACCACCGAACATACCGGCAACCAGATCGCCCGCACCGAGCTTTGTTAGCACGTTAGTGCCACCCAAAAGTACGGAGAAGATATCCCCTGTTCCGGCCTGAGTGATGACATTAAAACCACCCGCCCCGAACCCGTTCGCACTACCATCACCTATTTGGGTATGAGTGTTATATCCCCCCAACATCAGTACCCGGCTGTCACCGTTGCCTTTGTGGATCGAGATATTGCCATAGGACAGAAGGTGAGCCAGATATCGTCCATCCCCGACCCGCACGAGAACATTTACCGCACCACCAGCGTAAACATCCATTTTCCCGCGCTGGCTCTGGTGAACCAAGACATTGGCTAAACCCGCACCACGAAACGATAGATCGCCCTCTTCACCGTTTTTCACAATGACGTTAGCACCTCCGCCTCCTTCAAAATACGTATTACCGAATGTTGAACTGTGCAGAATAATGTTAGCCGCTCCCGCTCCTGTGAAATTAATATTACCGTGCGTCACATTGGATGTAATAATGTTTCCACCACCGGCACCGATGAAATAAATATTACCGGAACTATCACCGCCATTCTTTGATGATTTGATAACATCTTGCTCAGAATAACCTTCAATATCCGTCAGACAATCAGTAATCTCATCTGTTACATTTAAATCATAGTGAAGCTGACTTAATGTATAACCAGCCCCAATTGTTCGATAACCGCGAGGATAGGAAAAACGTTCATTCGCTAAACGGCCAGTATTGTCACCTTTTTTATACCAAGATCTTGCAATATATTTCAGCTTTCCTGTTTCATTATCATTCGCCAACTTAACCTCAACCACTTTGGTATAAGGATCCAGGAATACTGCATATACATAAGTATCCGGCTGCTCGTTTGATTTCACCGGAGAGACATCGATTTTCAGCCCATTAGAAGAGATCGCGTATCCCCCCATTTTGGCACGACCCAATGTGACGTTTTTCGCTTTAATGTTATTACCATCGGAATAATTCACCCATTCATCGGTTAATAATGCCTCCTCAACACCCTGTATTGTGGTTTCTTGTCGATATACAAAATTAATATTAGCAAGCGTAATAGCATCATCCCCTTTAACGGGGATAAATCCATTATTTACATCGATATTTTCCTTAGCAATATCCTTAAGATGATGACCTTCCTTATACCAGGAAGTGGCACAATAACGGAGCTTACCGGTATCAGGATTATTTTGCAGCCGTACAACGACAACTTTAGTATTAACATTATCGGCAATGGCAAAGAGATAAGTATCAGGCTCTACCTCGGATTTAACTGCTTTAACTTGTTGAAATTGTTGAATCCCACGTTCTTCCATTGTTGCTGATGTCATCACAATATCTTTAGCCTGAGCAAATTCTATTTCATTTCTCGCACCTGCTCGGGTAATTTCGTTATAAGCGCCTGCACCAGTAAAATAAATATTACCGTGGGCAACATCAGAATAGAGTTTGTTATAACCACCCGCACCTTCAAGAGTAATATCACCTTGTGTCTGTCCATACTGATCTTCACTGTGGCGTATACGTTCAATGCGATTCGCTGCCCCCGCACCACGCAAGATAATGTTACCTTCTCTACCTTTACGTACAATATGATTATCAGCACCAACACCATTCAAAATGACATCACCGCTTTCTATCCGCGAATCGATACTATTTGCAGCACCTGCGCCGTTAAATGTCACATCTCCTTGAGTACCCTCATAATGATTAGACCAGGTACGGTCAATTTTATTAGCCGCTCCTGCGCCAGCAAAATAAACATTTCCCTGATCAGTTTCATGCCATAATTCATTGTATCCACCCGCCCCTTTAAAACGAGTATCTCCAGATAAACCTTTACGAACCAGTTTGTTATAGCCAGCAGCACCCGAATAAGATAAATCCCCGGTTTCACCCGTATGATCAATAAAAGCCGTACCGGCTGCGCCAGCAAATGACAAGCCGCCATCTCCTGTTTTACGAATACCGGTATAACCTGAGGCTCCCTTTACCGAAAGTTCACCATTCGTATGGTATACATCGACCTTTAATGAACCAATCGTAACATCATCATCTCCGCCATAAGCATAAACTTCACCACCAATACCAATAGCAATAATACTATTACCGTCATTATCGTCGTAATATTTCCCAGTAAATATGTACTCTGTACTTCTATTCGATGATTTCCCCATCAATAGTCCTTTAATTTATTATTGAAGTTAAGAAAAAAACTACTGCGCCTAACGGATAGGGCAGTTACTTTGAATATTCAAGTTCTCTCGAAACAGTGAAATCTTCTGAATTTTTAATAGTAAAAAATCAAATAAAGAAAAAAACCGCTATTAAAATTAACATCAGATATTATTTGCACGAATTTATCAAACATAGGAGCGAATCCCCGGGAGCATAGCAAACTATGTGACCGGGGTGAGTGAGTGCAGCCAACAAAGAAGCAACTTGAAAGATGACGGGTATAAATAAAAAACTCAAAAAGAGCGTTAACACAGATGTTTTTTTCCGCGATAATATTGAAAATACAGAGAAGATAATAAAGTAACGACTAAGCTAAGATATAAAATTTCATCAATTACGCCCAATTATTGTATTCCATTTCCATAAATAACCACACAGATTATAGCTATTAAAACAATATAAGTAAATGAGATAATAATATCCTACTTTTTTAGTCAGGAAATAATAATAAACAAATGAAATTAATCAATAAAAATAACCATTGGTCAGTGAAAAACCTATAATACAATGAGCATTTGTTATTCAGCGGTAAAAAAGGCTCACCGATTCTGTGAGCTTTTTTTACTATTCATTTTAACTTTTATTTTTGAGAATTAATTACGCAAACTGCACCTTGCCTATCGTGGTATCTGCCCACGCCGTTGTCATGACCATTTTCGCCTGACTCGCCAGATTTTCAATAAAACCATTATCTCCCACGGTGGGCGCAAAACTGCTCATTGCCTGGATTAAGGTATCAACCGCATTATCCGACAGCGCAGTAAACTCTCGCTCTCCCGAGGCATTCTTATCCCCCATCCGCACCACCAGTTTGGCACGGTTACCATTAAAGTAATCACTAAAGGTGACTGAACCGATTGATTCAAAGACACCCTGCGCGGTTTTATCCTGTGTAGGGCGGTTTACTGATAACACCAGATCATATCCACTGCGCTGGAACCACAAGCCTTGCCAGTCAATATCGTTAAAGGCAATCATATCTTCCGCATTGATATCATCAACCTGACAGTCAATCACCTGACCACTGACTACAAAGCTGTCTACCCCTGCGCCACCCTGGAAGTGGTTCTGATAACCGCCCAGCACCAGCAGATCTTGACCCTCACCGCCGTCAAACTGGCTGAACTTCGAAATAGTGGCCGCTATCAGGTGGTCATCACCTTCTCCGCCATTAATTACCGCATGATAACCTATCAGTTTAATAACATCGTTACCCATGTTGCCATCAATTCGATTGTCATTACCAAACACCCAGCCAAAGTCATGGCCTGCCCCCAATTCAACCCGGTTGTTATTACCGATGGTCACGGCATAATCCTGATCTTCCCCGGTATCCACCCGGTTGTAGTTACCCGCAGTCACAACATAATCATACCCGCTACCGGCATCAATCAGCCCGCCTTCCCCAAAAACAAATGTCTGGTCATCCCCTTCCCCCATAAAAGCATAGTTAATCCGCCCAGCTACCACTGCGGTATCATCCCCATGACCGCCAAACATCCCGTTTTCACGCCCCATCAGGACGCCCAGATCATTACCTTCACCACCGGTAAAGAGGTTGGAAATACCGATGGAGTAATAAACATCCTCTCCGCGTCCCCCCCAGAAGTTGTTGTTATCGCCCAGATAAGCACCGAGATCTTTACCGTCACCGCCCCAGTTGAAGTTATAGTTCCCTAACGAGATATGGATATCGCTGTCCCCTTGCAGATGACCACTGTTACGCAGAAAATCAAACGTTTTCTGCTCCATATTGAGCAGATCCGCAGTGAGATTCTCTTTCAAATTGGTCACGAGTGACCTCATCTCTTCTTGTTTATTTCTGCTGAATATCGTCGCAAACAGGTTAGGTAAGTTCAGCGAATGAAAGCCCAATGCCCGCTCTGGTTTGTTATTAGTCTGACTATTCCCACTGTTGATGACGTCCGGCACACTTTCTTCCCGATTTTCGTCAGGCGCTTTCTCTTTCAGCCCATGACTGACAAGAAATGATTCAATACCATCGGCACTCATATCGACGTGCTGTTTCAACCCCTCAATCCATTTATCCAGATCAGCAAAGACACGGAGTTGATCCCCCCCAAACTGCTTAATCACTTCCAGCATCTCTCGCAAAATCGCCGTGCCATCAACCGGCTCGCCAGTACGGGCAGCAATCTGCCCCTCCAGCGTGTAATCCACCCTCAAAATATCCGCTAGCGTGGTCTCTGCATTCACACCGGCTAACCGACCCAGCAGCTTATTTTTAAGCTGACGCGGTAAGTCCTGGGGCTTGTAGGTAAAGGTTGTCTTCGCCATACCCGTTGTTGAATATTGCTGCGTCATCAGGCCAAACAACGAACCCAGGTTGGTATCCAGAATCGATTGAATATGGTCACCGAACATAAAATTCCAGCTACCGGTTGTGACCTGAATGTCCGCCCCTCGACCACCTACTGCAAAATTGAAAATCAGTTTCTCATTGGCCTCACGGAATTTATCCGCACGGCTCATTTTACTGGTATCAATATCATTGCCGTTATCACTTAACCATTGGTGGTATTTTTTATTCAATGCTGTTTCTGTGTCACTTTTCAAACCCCGGCTACTGCGTTCGTGCTGTGCATCCAGATCAACCAACGTATTGTAATCCACACCGCTGGTCTGGTCTAAACCAGACATGTCCCGCACAAATTTTTTCGCGCCCGATAACGTCCACTGCAGATCCTGCTCCTCTAACCAGTTCCGCTCTTCACCGGAACGAGCAATAGACTTTAGTACACCAGTAATACGCGCAGTACCATCAAATGGATTAACCAGCGGTGGTGTAGAGAGGGATTTATCCATCATGACAATCAGGTCATTACTGCGACCTTGGTTGAAGCTGATGTTACGAGTGCCAATAAACACCTGCGTCCCTTCGAATGCCTGATAACCACCCAGATTAACACTGTGCTTACTGTCACCCTCCCCGATGTGCGCCATCACATTGTTGTCACCAAAAGCCAGCGACTTAAAGCCGCCCGTACCCACTTTGATACCGACGTTCGAGGTTCCCCAGTTGATCGCGGTAAATTCACCATCACCCACGTTTACCTGTATATTCCCGGCGTAACTCAGCGGCTTATCCGATTGAGGATTCGAACCGGGCTCTATCCTGTTTTTGCGCTTCCTTGGCGCGATGAAAACATCATGGTTATCCGCAATTGCCCCTCTGGTTACTGAATCAGCTTCCGTGTACCCCACTCGGGCAAGGTTGATATCGCTTTCCGCCACCCCACAACGCTCCTTCTCTGTTGTAGTCGTGAGTTCTCCCTCTTCATCCCAGCACAACACCAGTTTGTTATCGTCCAATCTGTTAACCCACTGATAATTTTTATCGCGGGTAAATTTACGGCCTGTTGCATCAACGGCCACGTCACTTCGACGGGCTGAAACCTCGCTACGGATACCCTGTTTATCTAAAGCAATAATAAAACGGTAGGCAAAACCATTCTGCTTATCCTCACTTATCAGTGAACAACCCACGATGCTGATACGCTCAGGTTTACCTGCCTGCTCAAAGTCCTGACTGAACTGTTTTAGTTTGATTGCCAATTCATCAGCACTGTAACCACTCAGGCGAGTATTATTTTGTGCCGATTCGTCACGGCCATGCCCCACAATCTGCCAACGCAACTTGCCTGACAATCCGGCAGGATCACCATCAATGACATGATATTTGCCATCCGCAGCCAGTTTAACCACCACGCTGGAATCCGGGTGTTTACCCGCCAGATTGATCGCGGCTTTTGCGACAATCGGGTCATCTTCCATCTGAATAATGATCTGACCATCAAAACGGGTCCCACGATTGTCACTCTTTTGCCACGAGTCCTTTACCCCATCCCGATTTTTATCTTCTTTAAAACCATACAGTTCGTTGTTAAAGAATCGAGTCACTGGGTTTAAAGCGGCTTTATCCTGCGGTGAAGTACCACCATCCTCAATGAATACCGACTCTGACGTTCCATTTTTGCCCGATAACGCCTGTAATGCTTCTACCGGAGCGTCGTTCCGTTTTCTCTCAAGGGTATTTTCTCGATAAAGGTGCAGTGTTTTCTCAAATGCGCTATTTAATGCCTGATTTATCCATTGTTCTCCCTTATCTCCGGCAATATCCATCAGATCCATATAACTGGCGGTGTAGTGTTGCAGTACCTGCCGACGCTCATCACCGGTCGCCTGTAACGCTTTGTAGACCACCAAACTCTCATTAACCGAATGGCCGCCATCAAACACCAGAAACGCCAATGTATTAAGGTATGCCTGCTCCTGTGAGAAAGTGGGATCTTGACTGGCAATATAGTTATTGAGGTAAACCATGATATTAGTCGAGCCAGATGCCCCCGTTACCACAGAATGCCCTTGCGCCAGAGCGTTACGTTCAAGTACGGTTTCCCGTCCGGGCGTCAGCACACTGCCTGCCGCCACCTTTCTGCCAGACAGGAAATCTTCATACTGATCACCAGATGGCTGGTAGGGCAGTGCAATACCATAATCCTTGGTTTGCTGTTCAATTAACTCCACTGTGTGGGTCACATCAGCATGATGAGTTAATATATTACTGGTCGAACGGGCCTTATAGATCTCCTCCCGATAGAAAATGTCCGCTTCCGCCTTCCATTGCGATAAATGTAACCCCATACCATCCGTGTTCGACATTTTTACCGCCAGAAACGGAATTTTGATCATTTCAAAGCCGTTATCCACCTTAGTCATCATGATCTTAAAGTTATCCAAGGTCGGTTTTTGCAGGAATGCGGTCAGTTCTGGCACTCGACTGAACCAAGGGCGGATATCCTTTTTAATTTTTTCGGCAAAAGCTTGCATCCTGATAGTAATCTGTCCGTTAGTCACCTGCCCGTCGCGGACGGTTGAGCTAGCAGTATTTTGCATATACAACTCAAACTCCCGCACCAGAAACTGACCTATCCGCCTGGAGGCGGCTATCGCTTCCGGTGACGCGGTTTTCACCAACGTATGGGCCACTTCGGAATCAAAACGACGGCCAAATAAGTTATCAATATATTGGGTAGTCAACTTTTTTTTGCGAGCATCAGCCTGTAATGACAGTACCAAAGCCTGTAGCTCAGGGTATGCCTGTAACTGGCTGGCGGCATCATTAAATAACTTAATAGTTTCTTTCGAGGTGACTTGCCCGGTAAGCCAGAGTCCCCTGGCCTGTTCAATCAAAGGCATCGCTTCCGGGATATTTGCGGTTTCCAACCGGCTCATAAAAGCAATCAGGCTTTCACTTTCGATCTTAGGCGCTTCCCGTTCAGCGGCTGAATTCGTTCGGGTCAAGGGGGTAATTTTCCACTCAATAAGATGATTAATTTCGTCTTGGGTGACATTTCCTTTCAAACCGACAACACGTCCGGTTCCATCAAAGATGACGCGTTGACTAAGTTGTTCAGCACGCTGAGGCGACACGGCAATCCCAAGCACCCCTAAGGAGCCGGCGCGCTGGGCTTGCAAGTACTCCATTACCCGGCCCATCCTAAAACGTATTAAGTTCACTTGATTGGCGCGTGGAGCAAATTCCTTTGGGCTATCCTGTTGCCAGTCAGCTATCGCCTGTTCAAACTGCAATACATGCTCTTCATCGAAATGCTTCATCGTTTTATAGAAAATATCACGTACAGCAGTCAGCGCTTGACTCAGCGGCTTTTTCTGCCCTAATGTTCGCTCATTAGCATTAGGGTTGATAAATAGCTTACTGCCCTCTTTCAATAAATTAAATTTTGCACTTTCAAATATGGTGGAATTTCCCTGCTGTCCTACCTTGACATCATCCCCCAACGATTTCAGATTAATGCCTGAAATCCGCGGCACTCTTCTGACAAACTCACCTGAGCCGCTCAACGTTGGCATCACCAGACTGTCAGATTGTCCTTTGGCAAATTTTGGAGCAGTTAAAACGCCGGTATTTTCTGCATGAATACCGGCACTTATCTGTAGATGATCAACTGCTTGTTCAACACTATCCAGCGCCTGTAGCTCTTCTTCGGTCAGCCCCTTGTAGAATTTTTTTTCAGCTTCCGGCACTAATTCGGGATCAATATGGCTACCGGTTTCCCCCGCGCCTGTCGATTCGTAGGCTTCGCCCGATAAACCGCTCCCCCCGGCACCAATACGATCAGGATCAGGTCTGAAATCGCTCTGTTTTGCTGCGTTGACATCGACTTGTACTTGAGCAATCTGACTTTCAGCCACCGCAATATCATGTTTACCCCGATATTCCGCCCCCTGATAGGCAATATTTGCGTCATTTTCCACTTCTTTGGCCCGCTGTTGCTGCAATACCGCCTCTATTTTTCTTAATTCTGCTTTTTCCTGAGCTTCTGCAATATCCTGTTTTGCACTGACACAATGCTGCTCACTTTGTGCTACGCCGGTCTCCGATTTCGCAACCGCTTTTTTGACTTGTTGTTGGTTATCCGTAATAGCCTGTCGGGCATCAGCTAATTTTTTCTGTGCAATAAATTTGACGTAATACAACTCATCTTGAACATAGTTCAAGAACTCGGCAGCAAACTGATTGCGCCACGGGTCACCTGATTGGCCGCTGTAATCAGCATGGTCATCAAGCACCGCCAAACCTTGCGCCATGGAAATCAATTTGCCAGTCTCCGCCTGCGCTTCTGCTTCTATCACATTCCGTTGTGCCAGCCCATTTTGGCTAAGTGCTGCTTGATCCATCGATTCCAATTGAGATTGTGATTTTTTAATCGCTGCCAGTTGCTTCTCTTTTTCCTGCGCCAACAGTTGGCGATCTTCTTCCGCTTTTTCTTTATCGCTTAACGCACTTTGCGCCGCTTTATCCTGTTTCACATGTTCGGTAACCACATCGGTTTGTAGTAGGTTCTCAGATTTTGCAATAACGTTATCCAGAACATAGCCTATGCCATCATCCTCACCGGTTCCTTTAAACTCAATGCGGTTATTGCCTGCCCGTGCAATTAATTCCAACGTTTTACTTTGCCACTCTATTGCATTTCCAAAAGTTGAGAATACCCATTGCCCATTCCAAAAAACTTCCATGCCATTGTTGATAACATGGGCATTGGAACGATGAGCAAAATCAAAACTCAGTGAAATCACTTCTCCTTCAGACAAGTTTTGCAAATCCTGATAAATCATGGTGTTTCTCTCCGCATCAAGTTCACTGACGCGCTCTCCATGACCGGCAATATCAAGACCATAAACACTCGCTGAACCATAGGCTTCTATACCATGAGTTGACTGCCAACCCAACTTACCTTGTTCAAAATCACCATTAATAATCAGATTATTATTCTGATCTGATATCGATTGCATTTTTCGATTTAAAACACTTTCTATTACATCCACATCAGGTATCTCTACCGCTGTCACAGTACCATTGAGACGATGATTTAAGTCTGAACTTACCGGCGCAATTGCCTCCATCTGGAAGCCATCAATAGCAGAAACTTCCGCTAAATGAATCGCGCCTCTGCCTCTATGGGTGCCAAGCGTGTTAACTTCCTCCCCCTGCACCAGATAGTTGATTGCCTGACTGCCCATCACACCAAGTACAGTTTGTTTGATATTGTCGAAGAAAGAGGCCAGTTTGTTGCTTTCCGTATTACTCGCTGCAACCGCCAGACTGTAAAAATCACCATCCCCCATCTTAATCGCCAGATTATTGCGCGCATAAGCGGCATTAACCGCTAAACCCTGACCCACCTGGATATTGGCGTTACTCTGGCCTTTCATGACCGCCACATTCAGGCCATTGCCCACTTTGGTATTGACGTTATATTTCCCCCACGCCACGTTAACCGAAATACCCTCACCCACATGAGTGTTAATGTTAGCGTCGCCATAAGCGACGGTGACATTTAAACCGTTGCCTACTGCCGTGGTTACGTTAGCTTCCCCTTTGGCCGCCGTTACCTGCATACCGTCTCCCACTTTGGTGACAATATTGCCTTCGCTCCATAAGGCATTAAAGCTGTCTCCCTTCCCCATCTGGGTGATTATGTTGGCCTGACCTTTCGCCAGCACCACATTGCGCCCATCTCCTGCCTTAGTGATAATATTGGCTTCGCCCCAAGCACCGGTGTAATCATCACCGTTACCCACATGGGTGATAATATTGTCATCCCCCTGAACGACCGTGACTTCCTGTCCCTTCCCCACTTTAGTGACGAGGTTGGCTTGACCTTTCGCGAAGTTATAACGGTCTCCATTACCAAGCTGAGTCAGAATATTGGCCTCCCCCCATGCCGCATTTACGCCAGTACCATTACCAATCTTCGTGATGATATTGGCTTTTCCTTTGGCAAAACCCACGGTCAAACCATCACCGACATGGGTCATCACGTTGCCCACTTTGGAAATAAGCAGGCCGACTGTGGGACCGTCGCCCACTTTGGTCAGAATATTACCGCTGCCAAACAATACACCAGCAGTTGTCGCGTCGCCGACATGCGTAACAACGTTCGCTTTTGCCGCCGCAACAACCCCCATAAAATCATCGCCCACCTTGGTGACGATATTAGCCTCACCCCGTGCTAACACGCCCGTTAAGCCATCCCCTACATGGGTCATCATATTGGCTTTACCAAACATGGCCGCCAGTGTTGTGCCATTACCCACTTTGGTCATCACGTTCAGTTCACCGGCAAACAAACCAATACTCGCGCCATTACCCACATGGGAATAGATGTTGGCTTTCCCTATCATTAAAGCGGCTGTCTGGTCATGACCAACTTTGGTCAGCACATTGGCCCCGCCAATCAGGGCCGCAAAGGTATTGCCATCCCCAATATGGGTAAAAAGATTCGCTTTGCCGATCATCGCCGCCAACGTCATACCATCACCCACTTTCGTGGCGATATTGCCTTTTGCCAGCATCAGCGCAACACTGGTGCCATCCCCAATATGCGTAAATACATTGCCTGCGGCTACCATTAATGCCAGTGCATCACCATCACCCACTTTGGTAAAGACGTTCACTGCACCGCCCATTAACCCCCAGGCATCCCCTTTACCAACATGGGTAAACAAGTTACCCGCGCCAATCAGGGCTGCGATAGATGTTCCCTCCCCAACTTTAGTGAAGATATTGCCTGCCGCGGCTATCACGCCCAGTGTCAAACCGTCGCCAATATAGGTCAACACGTTGCCCATGCCGAACACGATGCCGGTCGAGTCGCCACTTCCGACTTTGGTCAAGGCATTCGCGCCACCCAGCATAACGCCCGTGGTATTGCCGTCACCGATATGCGTAAAGACGTTCTTACCGCCGCCCATGACCGCCCGCGCAGGGCCTTTCCCTTTCCTTGTAAAAATGTTGGCTCCGCCCAACGCAATAACAGTGCTGTTGGCGGTTTCAGTCTCCTCATTGAGATGGGTGATAATATTGGTGCCGCCAAGCATACCGGCAACCAGATCGCCCGCCCCGAGTTTAGTCAGTGCGTTAGCACCACCAGAAAGTACGGAAACGATATTCCCAGCGCCTTCCTGAGTAATGAAGTTAAAACCGCCCTTCCCGCACCAGTTTCCATTGCCATTACCTATCTGGGTATGTGTGTTGTACCCACCCAGCATCAGCACCCGGCTGTTACCGTTGCCTTTGTGAATTGAGATATTGCCATAGGCCAGGAGATGAGCCAGATATCGCCCATCCCCAATCCGCACAAGAACATTTACCGTGCCACCGGCGTAAACATCCATTTTTCCGCTCCTGCCTTGGTGAACCAAGACATTGGCTAAACCGGCACCACGGAATGTCAGATCGCCCTTTTCACCTTTTTTTACAATCACGCTGGCGGTACCCGCACCGTCAAAATGCGTACTGCCAAATGTTGAATTGTGCAGAATAACGTTCGCTGCCCCCGCTCCTGTGAAATTAATATCCCCCCGAGTGACATCAGATGTAATAACGTTTCCACCCCCTGCGCCGCTAAAATAAATATTACCGGAACTATCACCGCCACTCTTTGATGATTTAATAACATCTTGCTCAGAATAGCTTTTAAGATCAGTCAAACAATCAGTAATATGATCTGTTACATTTAACTTATAGTGAAGCTCACTTAACGTATAACCAGCTCTTATTAATCGATAGCCATGAGGATAGGAAAAAGTTTCATCTGCTATGCGGCCAGTATGGTCACCTTTTTTATACCAATATCTTGCAATATACTTCAGCCTCCCTGTTTCACTATCATTCGCCAGCTTAACCTCAACTACTTTGGTATAAGGATCCAGGAATACTGCATACACATAAGTATTCGGCTGCGTGTTTGATTTCACCGGAGAGACATCGATTTTCAGCCCATTAGAAGAACGTGCGTCCCCCCCCATTTTAGCACTAGCCAGTGTGACATCTTCCGCTTTAATGTTGATCCCACGGGCATAATTCCCCCATTTATCGGTTAATAATTCCTTCACAACACCCTGTATTGTGGTTTTTTGTCGATATACCAGATTAATATCGGCAAGCATAATAGTATCTTCCCCTTTAACGGGGATAAATCCATTATTTGCATTGATATTTTCCTTAGTAATATCCTCAAGATGATCACCTTGCTTATACCAGGAAGTGACATAATAACGGAGCTTACCGGTATCAGGATTATTTTGCAGCCGTATAGCGACAACTTTAGTATTAACATTATTGGCAATGGCAAAAAGATAAGTATCAGGTTCTGCCACGGATTTAACCGCTTTAACTTGCCGGGATTGTTGAACCCCGTCTCCCTCCATTGTTGCCGATGTCATGATAATATCTTTAGCCTGAGCAAATTCTATTTCATTTTTCACACCTGCTCGGGTAATTTTGTTATAAACACCTGCACCGGTAAAATGAATATGACCGTGAGCAACATCAGAATAGAGTGTGTTATATCCCCCCGCACCTTCAAGAGTAATATCACCCTGTGTCTGTCCATACTGATCTTCACTGTGGCGTATGCGCTCAATGCGATTCGCTGCACCTACACCACGCAAGAGAATATCACCGTCTCTACCTCTACGCACAATATGATTATCAGCACCAATACCATGCAAAATAATGTCACCGCTTTCTACCCGCGAATCGATACTATTTGCCACACCTACGCCATTAAAAGTCACATTTCCCTGTGAATCTTGATAACGGTTAAACCAGGTACGGTCAATGTCATTGCCTGCCCCTGCGCCGGAAAAATCTAAATTTCCCCGATTAGTTTCATGCCATAACTGATTATATCCACCGCCTCCTTTAAAACGGGTATCACCAGACAACCCTTTACGAACCAGTTTATTATAACCGGCCGCACCCGAATAATTTAAATTTCCCGTTTCACCCGTGTGATTAATAAAAACCGCACCGGCGGCCCCCGCAAATGACAGCCCGCCATTTCCCGTTTTATGAATACCGGTATAACCTGAAGCCCCCTTTACCGCAAGGTCGCCATTTGTATGGTGTACATCGACTTTAAATGAACCAACGGTAACATCATCATTTCCGCCATAAGCATAAACGTTACCACCAACCCCAATAGCAGTAATACTATTATCGACATTATCATCGTCGTAATATCTTCCCGTAAATATGTACTCTGCACTTCTATTTGATGATTTACCCATAAATAGTCCTTTAATTTATTATTTGGGCTCAACAGAAAACCACGGCACCTAACGGATGTACCCGTTATTGAGAATATTTAAGTTCTCACGAAACAGTGAAATCTTCTGATTTTTAATAGCAAAAAATTAAATAAAGAAAAAAACCGCCATTAAAATTAATATCAGATATTGTTTGCATGAATTT
>NZ_JAXBVE010000047.1:0-34489 GCF_035181445.1 Photorhabdus africana | reverse complement strand
AATGAATTAACTGTTGTTCACTCTTCAAGACTTTAAAACATATTTTTTTGTGATACGGTCTTGTGAGTGCCCACACAGATTGTCTGATTAATTGTTAAAGAGCAGGCTGAATCAAAAAATGATATTTTCGTTCAGCCGGGCTGCGTATACTACGCTTTTCGCCCGCAGAGTCAAGCACTTATTGGCTGGTTCTCTGCCCGACCTCACAATGTTTATCAGCGTTGTGTCGGTCAGTGGTGGCGCATTATAGGGCGTTCTTCGGCGCTGGCAATAATTATTTTGAAAAAAATTGATCGTTTGATTAATTCCACAGCAAAGCTCTACTTTATACCTACTTACCAACAGATTTATCCACATATGGCTAGTTGGATGAAAATTTATCGAGCATCACGCAAACGTTTTCGTTACAATTCGGTGGTTAAAATCACCAAGTGATTTTATCTGACTATACTGAAATGTTATTGCAGTGCCCATTTTTTATGTCCTGATATATACCCTATGGATTTCAAGATGCATCGCGACGGCAAGGGAGCGAATCCCCGAGAGCATAGGTAACTATGTGACCGGGGTGAGCGAGCGCAGCCAACAAAGAGGCAACTGGAAAGATAGCGGGTATAGTGGGTTCTTCCCAATAACATGTTACTGCCTTACAAAATCCAAGGGATCAAATCAATGCAACAGCTTCGTCCAATCCGTCGTGCCCTGCTTAGCGTTTCTGATAAATCAGGGGTTGTTGAATTTGCAAAAGCCTTATCTCAACGCGGTGTCGAATTGCTTTCTACTGGTGGCACAGCGCGTTTACTCGCTGAGTCAGATCTAAAGGTTACTGAAGTTTCAGACTACACCGGTTTTCCTGAAATGATGGATGGTCGTGTTAAGACGCTGCATCCTAAAGTACATGGCGGAATCCTTGGCCGCCGCGAACAAGATGATGAAATCATGGCACAACACCAAATCTCACCGATCGATATGGTGGTTGTGAATCTATATCCATTCGCTGAGACCGTAGCCAAACCAGATTGTACTTTGGCCGATGCCGTTGAAAACATTGATATCGGTGGTCCAACTATGGTTCGCTCTGCGGCTAAGAACCATAAAGATGTCGCGATTGTGGTAAATAGTAAGGATTACGAAAAAATCATTGAAGAGATAGATAACAATCAGGGGTCATTAACACAATCAACCCGCTTCGATTTAGCCATTAAGGCTTTTGAACACACCGCGGCTTATGACAGCATGATTGCTAACTATTTTGGCAAGCTGGTTCCTCCTTATCATGGCGATAAGACTCAACCATCAGGACGTTTCCCTCGTACTCTGAATTTGAATTTCATTAAAAAGCAGGATATGCGTTACGGTGAGAACAGCCACCAAGATGCTGCATTCTATATAGAAGAGAATCTTTCTGAATCATCCATTGCAACTGCAACTCAGTTACAAGGTAAGGCTCTTTCCTATAACAACATTGCTGATACCGATGCAGCGCTGGAATGTGTTAAGGAATTCGTGGAACCTGCATGCGTTATTGTTAAGCACGCTAACCCATGCGGTGTAGCCATTGGGAAAGATATCCATGAAGCTTATGATCGCGCATTCAAAACAGATTCAACCTCCGCTTTCGGCGGTATTATTGCTTTCAACCGTGAACTTGATATTAAAACTGCACAAGCCATTATCAACCGCCAATTCGTCGAGGTAATTATTGCCCCCTCAGTAAATAAAGATGTGCTACCGGTGCTAGCTACCAAGCAAAATGTCCGCGTTCTGGTATGTGGGGAATGGGAAGACCGGGCTGCTGGCCTTGATTTTAAACGAGTTAATGGTGGCTTACTGGTACAAGATCGCGATCTTGGTATGGTTGCAGTAACTAACCTACGTGTGGTTTCCAAACGTCATCCCACCGAACAAGAAATGAAAGATGCTCTGTTCTGCTGGAAGGTCGCTAAGTTTGTCAAATCTAATGCCATTGTTTATGCAAAAAATGATATGACCATTGGTATTGGTGCTGGCCAAATGAGCCGTGTCTATTCCGCAAAAATTGCTGGGATTAAAGCAGCCGATGAAGGCTTGGAAGTCCAAGGATGCGCAATGGCGTCTGACGCCTTTTTCCCATTTCGTGACGGCATTGATGCCGCTGCGGCTGTCGGCGTAAGTTGCATTATCCAACCCGGCGGTTCAATCCGTGACGACGAAGTAATTACCGCGGCTGATGAACACGGTATTGCTATGATTTTCACCGGCATGCGCCATTTTCGCCACTAATCAATAGCAGGAGTTAATCTGATGAATATTTTAATTGTTGGTAGCGGTGGACGCGAACATGCTCTGGCATGGAAAGCAGCTCAATCTCCTTTAGCTGATAAAGTTTATGTCGCGCCAGGAAATGCAGGAACTGCTCTGGAAAGCAATCTCGAAAATCTTGATATCTCAGCGACAGATATCAACGGCTTGTTAATATTTGCACAAAGCCATGATATTGGGCTGACTATCGTTGGTCCCGAAGTACCATTGGTGTTGGGTATCGTCAATGCATTCCAAAAAGCCGGGTTAACTATTTTTGGCCCAACTCAGGCAGCCGCTCAATTAGAAGGTTCAAAAGCATTTACCAAAGATTTTCTGGCACGTCATCAAATCCCAACTGCGGCTTATCAGAATTTTACAGAAATCGAACCCGCTCTTGCCTACCTGGATAAAGTCGGCGTTCCTATTGTTATAAAAGCCGACGGACTGGCGGCGGGTAAAGGTGTGATTGTTGCGATGACACTAGAAGAAGCCCAATCCGCCATAAAAGATATGCTAGCCGGAAATGCGTTTGGTAATGCAGGCCATCGTATTGTTATTGAAGAGTTTCTAACAGGTGAAGAAGCTAGTTTCATCGTTATGGTCGACGGTAAGAATGTTATTCCGATGGCAACTAGTCAGGATCATAAACGCATAGGTGATGGTGACTCCGGCCCAAATACTGGCGGAATGGGAGCCTATTCTCCCGCTCCAATCGTCACCGATGAAATCCACCAGCGTATTATGGAAGAGATTATTTATCCTACTGTTAATGGTATGGCTGCTGAGGGTCATGTCTATACGGGTTTTCTCTATGCCGGTTTGATGATCAACGAAAATGGCGAACCAAAAGTGATTGAATTTAACTGTCGCTTTGGTGATCCAGAAACTCAACCCATCATGATGCGTATGCGTTCTGATCTTGTTGAACTCTGTCTAGCTGGTGCAAAAGGAGAGCTTGCGGGTAAAACGTCTGATTGGGATGAACGCCCTGCTCTGGGTGTGGTACTCGCTGCCAGAGGGTATCCTGCTGATTATCACAAAGGGGATATTATTCATGGCTTGCCCCAACAAGAAAATGAAAGTAGCAAGGTTTTCCATGCTGGTACGGCAATGAAAGGCAATGATGTTATTACCGCAGGTGGACGCGTTCTGTGTGTTACAGCATTAGGAGAAACCATTATAGATGCACAGAAAAATGCTTACCAACAAGCAGAAAAAATTGAATGGAATAGCTGTTTTTACCGTAAGGATATCGGATATCGGGCAATTAACCGATTGAAATAATCATAAAACTGACGAGGGTCAGAGGCTGTCCTTCGTCGGTTCCCAACGACAAAAGTCATTATTGGCGACCAACAATAATTCGCGGCCAGCAGGCGCTTCCAACCAAGCAATGGTTAACTGGTTGTAGCTACTTTTTTCGCGCTGTTCAAGCCATGTCCTCGCGTAAGGTTCAAACTCGACAGAAATCGTTTCACCTGCACAGGTAGTGACTTTACCGTTATTCCAGTACCCTTGCATCAAACGCACATTTCCCACTATCAACGCGTCACTTAATTCAAGCGTCCGTTTAGCATCAAACTGCATACGAACAATATCATCGCTGGAAAGTAGCTCTCGTCGCGTTTTCGACTGCTTTTGCATAAAAATCACATCACCGGATTTATTCAAACGAAGTTGTTCAGATAGTGGATTTTTATCATTCAAAATTTCACGACGAATTTGGCGCAAATCTCCTTGCTTATATTCATAAAAAGTCACGACAGTATTGTCATTACGGTAGGGGCTGTAAACACTCATCAACACCCGAGGTTTACTGTTCTGATCGTTGAGACGCCACAAGCGGACAACACCATCATCGGCAATGAATCCACTTGCGCTGAAAGAAGGTTCTTTAGGTTGATTGGTACAGGCGCTGAGCGCGAAGACGAATCCTAGTGTCATCAGCCCCTGACGAACCAACAAAAGGGGATAAATAATACCCCTTCTATTTTTTCTTTTTTGCAATGAAATTATTTAACTGCGTCTTTCAGAGCCTTACCAGCGGAGAAAGCAGGTACGTTTGCAGCCGCGATGGTAATTTCTTTACCGGTTTGCGGGTTACGACCAGTACGTTCTGCACGGTGGTTAACTTTGAAAGTACCAAAACCTACCAGTTGTACTGAATCGCCCGCTTTCAGGGATTCGGTGATTGCATTCAAAGTTGATTCCAGAGCCGCTTTTGCCTGAGCTTTAGTCAGGTCAGTGCTTTCTGCGATTGCATCAACTAATTCAGTCTTATTCATAGATTATCCTTACAGTGTGTTTATCGTTTGCAAAGCATCGAGTGCGACGGATATGCCGAATGACAGCACCCCTGCATACACGCACCGATAGCCACTTCTTTTCACCCCCCAAATGTAGAACAGAGTGGGGGCAAAAGTGAAGCCTTTGAACATGGCATTTAAAGCATTAAATCACGTTTTTTCACTTTACTGCGTTAAATTTATACCAATGTTACTCATTCCTGACTCCCGGAGGTCAGCTTTCAATCCTTTAATCAACTCAATATCCCGCTCTTCGCAGCTAACCAATAAGCGATAAATTTCCCATTGGATGTCCCACTCTTGTTCAATAGCAGGTAATATTTTTAGTTCTTCATCGGTCATTTCTTTCCCAGCCTGAGTCATTTCAAGCATAGCAACAGTGCGGATTGAGATTTCACTCACTGCAATTGCATGCTCCAATGTTTCACCACTCAGACGGGAGTGAATAATTTCCCCTAATGCAATACATGCATCAATTGCCGGGTACACACCGTAAATATCGTAATCATCCGCTGAGGGAATAATTTGTTCCAACTTTTCCAGCTGATTATCAAAATTCACCTTGGCATCTTTTACAACTAATATTTCCCACACCAAATCCAGAATACGGCGGTAAAGAGCAGGTTCAGCAAACGCCGTCTGGCAACAGAACATCTGGTAATTTGGATACATCCGTTCGCATAGACTTGCCATAAAGGTCAGATGCTGCCAGCTTTCAAGTTTTTCCAGCCGTAAATGTATCGGGTTTTGTAACATTAGTTTTTACTCATTATGCACAATTTGCTCCGCAGTTTACCTGAAATTCAAGAATATCCACACGCTTACACCGAATTTAAGGATTTTTCTGTATCATTTGTTCAAAAAATGGCCTATTTGAGGCTATACCATCTGCCCAACGGGTTGTTTCAGGCAAGCGATAACCTTTCATACAACGTTCCACCCATAGCAATGCACTCTCCAGACTAATTCTGTGTCCTGTAGAAATATACAACGGATTACAACGTTTTTTACTTCGCCATACCCAACCAATCTGCTCCTCTTTATCAAGCAAAGGTTGGCAACTGCCGGGCTGTTCCCCCAAGGGTTCACTTTCACCACATAAACGACGTTTTGCCACACCAATGGTGGGCACATTAGCTAATAAACCAAAATGGCTAGCAACGCCTAAACGACGTGGATGAGCAATGCCGTGACCGTCCACCATGACTAGATCAGGTTTGTATTTCAACAACTGCCAAGCAGCCATTAATGCGGGATATTCACGGAAAGAGAGTAAACCGGGAATATAAGGCAGCGTAGTTTCAATTCGCGCTATCTGATATTCCACCAGTTCAAGAGCAGGATAAGAGAGAACCGCTATCGCTGCACGGGTAATTGCTCCCTGCCGTTCGAAGCCCACATCAGCACCCGCAATCAATTTAGGTGGGGAAAAATCATCATAACAGATAACCTGTTGAGCCTTTGCTATTTGTTCCTGACGTAATGCTTTCGTATTAATCATATTTTTACTGATGATATTTAGCTGAAAGTTTATGTACCGCTTCGACAAATACCCCCGCGTGTTCCGGCAGTATATCCTGATGGATACCATGACCAAGGTTAAAGACATGACCCGAACCCGTCCCAAAACCTTGCAAAATTGTCGAAACTTCCTGCTCAATCCGCTCTGGAGAGGCGTATAACATGGAGGGGTCCATGTTACCCTGCAAAGCGACTTTATTCCCCACACGACGGCGCGCATCGGCAATATCTGTCGTCCAGTCCAAACCAAGCGCATCACAACCGGTTTCAGCCATTGCTTCCAGCCATTGTCCACCACCTTTAGTAAACAGTGTCACCGGCACACGACGACCTTCATTTTCACGGATCAGACCATCAACAATTTTGTGCATATAATGTAAGGAAAATTCCCGATAATCCCGCCCCGTCAGTACTCCACCCCAAGTATCGAAAACCATCACAGACTGAGCACCTGCTTTAATCTGAGCATTGAGATAAAGAATAACGCTGTCTGCTAGCTTATCCAGCAACAGATGCATTACGGTAGGTTCGGCATACATCATTTTTTTGATTTTAGTGAATGCCTTGCTGCTACCCCCTTCCACCATGTAAGTTGCCAATGTCCACGGGCTACCAGAAAAGCCAATCAAAGGAACCTGCCCCGCGAGTGCCTTACGAATCGCACGCACGGCATCCATTACATAACTCAGCTCCATTTCCGGATCAGGCACCGACAGTTTTTCCACATCAGCACGGCCGGAAACAGGAGATTTAAAACGCGGACCTTCGCCTGCTTCAAAATAGAGCCCCAGTCCCATAGCATCAGGAATAGTGAGAATATCAGAGAAGAGAATCGCTGCATCCAATGGATAACGCCGCAAAGGCTGTAAAGTGACTTCACAAGCGAGCTCAGTGTTTTTACACAAAGCAATAAAATCACCGGCTTTAGCACGAGTAGCCTGATACTCAGGTAAATAGCGGCCAGCCTGGCGCATCATCCAAACAGGGGTAACATCAACGGATTGGCGTAATAAAGCTCGCAAATAACGGTCGTTTTTCAGCGCATTCATGACAGGCTCCATCTATTTATTGGCCGCAATATAATCTGACTACAATGAATTAGAACGTCATTGTAACATGATAGGTAAATCTCTCCCGTTGAATTGCGCCAAACTGTACATTACGTATTTCGGCATAGAACAATCGTATCTTCAATCAACCGACGGGCAATAGTATTATGTGGTGGAATCAATGGTAATTGATCATAGTGATACCAATCCGCACTAATCAGCTCTTGCGGATCATGGCGGATCTCACCACTGTCATAATCAGCCAGAAATGCCATCATTAATGAATGAGGGAAAGGCCACGGTTGAGAAGCCACATAACGTAAATTGCGAATTTTAATATTACTCTCTTCCATCACTTCGCGGACAACAGCTTCTTCGAGTGTTTCACCGACTTCAACAAATCCCGCCAATACTGTGTACACCCCTCCACGATGGTGCTGATGTTGAGCCAGCAAAATATGATCATCCCGACGAATACCGACAATAATACAAGGTGCAATCTGCGGATAATAACGTTCATGGCAGTGATGACACAGACAAGCCCATTCACTGACACTATGGTGCATTTCATTACCACAATAACCACAATATTGATGAGAGCGATAAAACTCTGCCAATTGAACTCCTCGGCCAGCTAATTGAAACAAGCCACGATCACTTGCCACAATTTGCCGTAAAGAAACCATATTTGAAACCATTTTCTGACGGATAAGCCAAACTTTTTCGCCTTGCCACTCACCAATAGGCAAGGCTATTTTTCCTTGCAGTGACCATTGAGTTGCCATTCCAAAAGGTAATTCGCCTTTAGGGAGCCAAATACGATTTTCATCGCTGATAACCCACCAGCCACGTTCTGTACCTGTAATTTGTTGTTGCATCATCATTATTATGACATCTTAATTTTAATATCTGTATAAATCATACGCTTTTTAATCAAAAAAGCGTGCTTTATTACTCTTGTCATAGACCATATTGCTCGCTTTGATAGTAATAGGCATTATTCTCAACGATTAAATAGACTTTGACCTGAGGAGCACAACACCATGTCTCAATTGCTTGCCGTGTTTGATCTGGATGACACCTTAATTTCCGGTGATTCCAGCGCTATATGGACCGAGTTTTTATGGGAAAAAGGTGTCATTACTGATCCAACTTTTATCGAAGCAGATAAAAAAATGATGGCTGATTACAGCGCGGGTTCACTGGATATGAATGATTATCTGGCATTTAGCCTGCAAACCTTGCACCAAGTTCCACAAGAACAAGTTGATCTTTGGCTGACTGAATTTGTTAACGAAAAAATTAGACCACGATTTTACCCACAAGCCAAAGCCCTAATTACAGAGTATCAACAGCAGCAAATTCCAATCATTATTATCTCAGCTACTGTCTCTTTTATTGTAAAAAAGATTGCTACCGAATTGGGTATTCACACAGCACTGGGCATTGATATGGTAATGGAAAATGGCTGTTATACCGGTCAAATAGACGGTATTGCGACTTTCCGTGAAGGTAAAGTAAAACGGATAAAACAGTGGCTGGAACAGCAAAATAGTTATCCTGAAATTATCCGCTTTTACAGTGATTCAATTAATGATCTCCCAATGTGTCAATTTGCCGATGAGGTAATTACGGTCAATGCTGATGCCCATTTAAAAACCGAAGCACAACAACATGGCTGGCAACAATTAACCTGGTCACTGTAAATACTTTCAATCAGTAGGGGTTGTAGTTTTCATAATCCCTTCTATACCCGTCATCTTTCAACAGGCAACCCAATTGCTGGGGAAGAATATTGCAATAAAATTGAGGTCTTGACGAAACAGAACAAGTCATTTTGTTTCCGCAAACAACCCACCTAATCGTGTTCCCCATACTCTTAAGGTGTCATTTCACTCCCTATAAATAAGAACAAAAATGCCGATCTTGAATATCGGCATTTTGCTGTATAAAGAAGAGAAGATGAATTTAATGCTTTAACGCTTCAATTTTATCCCGGCTCAGTCCGGTACTGGTGACAATAATGTCCAAACTCACGCCATGCTGTAATAAGGCACGAGCCGTTTCCACTTTACCTTCCTCTCTACCTTCCTCTCTACCTTGCTTGATACCTCTCTCAAGCCCTTTTTGTTCAAGCTGTTCTGCAATAGTCATCAACATCGTTTCATGCTCCGGAGATTGTTCAATCAGTTGATGGACAAATTGTGAGAGATCCAGCGTATGTCCATTCAGTAAAAGATAGCGTAACACCACATTGCGCTGCTCGGTTGTATTATACCCCGCATTCAAGAGTTCCACCAATTGGAGGAGCCATTCCTGCATATCCCGGCAGCGAATATGTTTTTGCACTAGTTCCATCAGGGCAACGCCTTTATGCGTCAGGATCTCTTCATCGCTGAGCACACTGACGTCCACCAACGGAAACGCCTGACGGTATAAGCGAGCCGCCTGTTCGGGGAACGTAAAACAATCCAGCCACCGGTTTGAGTAAGGATACGGTCGAACCTCACCATGATAAAACAGCAGCGGCACCACCAAAGGGAGTTCAGTATGGCCTTTTTTCAGGTGAGCCGCCATAGCTGACATGGCGTAATACATCAGTCGCCAGGCCATCAACGGGTCAGGGGTGGATTGATGCTCAATCAGACAATAGATATAGCCCTGTCCCCGGGCCGTTTCAACTGAGTACAGCACATCACTGTGCAACTGGCGTAAATGCCGATCCACAAAACTGCCGGGCTCCAGTTTCAATGTGGCTAAATCACATAACAACTGGATCTCTTCGGGCAGATAAAGGGATAAAAACTCTCTGGCCGTTTCGGGCTGCGTTAAAAAATACTTAAATAACGAGTCATGGTGAGGCCGTTTTTCTTTCTTTGCCACAATATGTTTCTCTGTCTTTATCAGTTAGTCATTACCACTCATTGCCAAGGTATAGTATTTCTACCAAGTTACAAAAAACATTGTCTCAGATTTCTTCAAGCAAATCTTTATCGAATGCATTAATAGAAGAGCCTAAACAATAAAATATCAGAAAATAAAAAACGATAAAATATTATATTTACAACAACTACTTTATGAAATCCATTTATTTAAATTAGTTTTTAACTTGCATTCGCATAATAACTCTCCTCATCAAAATATATATTACTTATATTTACTTTAATCTTGGATGTTCAGATCGAAAAAATTGGACTGAATTCCCGCCAGATGATCTATTATTTTGAAATGTTATTTATATTTTTCCTTTATCAATCTGAAAATACTTATTAACTTCTGTCAATATGCTCATAAATCACCATAGTTTTTATCATAGAAAGAAATATAATATTGAGTAAAATAAGAATTTTTTTCTTATCAAGAGGGTCAAAAAGGTGTGACAGAGCAAGACCTGAAATCGTTCTTGAAATAAAATAAATAAAAATAAAATACGAAGACAATATTAGTTGGTCACTATTAATTAGACTTAAAGTGACCAGAGATACAATTATTTTAAATCTTAAAATATATAATATTTCCGAAGATCGTATTTTCCAAAAATCATCATTTAACTTCACTGGGAATAATCTTATTCATTTCTTTACTGATACTATCTGCGATAACATGTCCGATTTCTGTCAATTTGGCATGATTATCTATTATTTTTTTTGTATCCAAGAATTTTTTCAATGCCATATTAAATCGTGATCTGATTTCTTCTTCATAAATACCAGAGTATATATTAGACATTTTATATAAAGTTTGACACACCCGGTTGAGTACAAAATAGGCATGAAATATGCCGATCATGGGTCTACCATCTTTACGAAATGGAGCTTCATAACGTTCATCAGGATCATTCAAGACAATGCAATCCTGTGCATTAATAATACCTAATGCGTGATGTGCACATTCATGAACAATATTCTCAATATAATAAGGTACGCTATTTTCATCATCACAATAAAACAGGATCATTCCCCACATATTAAAGCTGCAACCGGCTATAATATAATCTCCTTCTGTTTTTCCTGTAAGATATATTGTATCAATAAAAGATATACACTCAAGATAGGTATTTTCATCATAGATTTTCAATAATTTCAGTGCTTCCTGAATCTTCTTTATATCCTCTTTTACTTCATGTGAAAACCGATATCCAACTCCGACACCTTTATCTTTATACAATATTTTTAAAAGCATGTTCATATCAAACACAGGTTCGGTAAGATAATCCAATGCTTTAATAGATAGCTCTGGTTTCCCTGTGTTATCCTGACATTTTTCTATAGCGTTACGAATGTAATTAATACATAATTCTCTATTACCATTTTCTGCCGCATCAATAGCAAGATAATGAGAAGCGAATATATCCCATTTCGTAAAGAATTTATCAGGGATTTTAAAATCAGACTCGGTTATTTCAATCAGATATTTCAGTGAATTTAGGATTTGTAATTCGAAATCAGAACGGAATTGTTGATGCGGATAACATGTTGTAGTGATGTTCATATTCAGCTCCATATTATACCCTTTCGTATAAAATACGAAGGGGTATAGTAGTCAATTAATCGTCACTTTCGTTATTAATCTGCACCCACTGAGATAATAACGACTTAATTTTAACTACTTTAGAAGAGTCAAAGTTTTTCATAACCTATTTCCTCAATAAATTATCATCGAAAAAATAACGTTTAGCTAAACAATATTTAGCATAGAAAATATTTATTATTTATCTACTAAACAATCTATAAAATGAAGTAGTTATCACAAAATAATTTTTAGATTACCATCAATACCCATTTGCAAACCAGAGCATAGCTGGCAACAATTAACCTAGTCACTGTAAATACTTTCAATCAGTAGGGGTTGTAGTTTTCATAATCCCTTCTATACTACTGTTTACTTTCTTGTCGGAGTGCCTAGCGTAAGCTGTTTTATCGCAGCATACACAGGCTGAGACCGTTAATTCGGGATCCGCGGAACCTGATCGGGTTAATACCCGCGAAGGGAACAAGAGTAATCAACCGCTGTCAGCCCACCCAATTTTTTACAGGTCTGTCCAGCCATCAATTATATTACTCTTACTCATTTGCCTGCGAGCTCCAGACAAGCAACTTTCCCAATAACACAGTTTAGGAATTTGCTATGTCTCATAATACTGTTATCCCTACAACCGATATTTCACCAAAACCCGATCCGGCACGCCCACGTAAAGCTCAACGCGATGCCGCCCAAGAATTTATTAATTCTATTCAAGGCGTGACCTTCCCAAATTCACGACGCATTTATCTTCAAGGTTCCCGTGACGATATCCAAGTTCCAATGCGTGAAATTCAATTATCCCCCACGTTAATTGGTGGCACCAAAGAAGAACCTCAGTATGAAGAAAACGAAGCCATTCCGGTTTATGATACTTCCGGCGCTTATGGCGATCCTGATGCCAAGCTAGATGTACATGTTGGGTTAACTCAACTACGTCAACCTTGGATCGACGAACGCCAAGATACTGAACCTGTTGCCGCCCTCAGCTCCGATTTTACTCAGCAACGCCTGACGGATGCCGGTCTCGATCATTTACGTTTCAATCATCGCCCCCATCCATTAAAAGCCCGTAAAGACAAACGCGTTACTCAACTGCACTATGCTCGTCAAGGCATCATCACACCGGAAATGGAATTTATCGCATTGCGGGAAAATATGGGACGTGAACGTATCCACGGTGATGTGTTACGCCAACAACATCCCGGACAAAGTTTTGGCGCTCAGTTGCTGGAAAATATCACACCAGAATTTGTCCGTCAGGAAGTCGCGGCTGGTCGGGCAATTATCCCTGCCAATATCAATCATCCTGAATCAGAACCGATGATTATTGGTCGCAATTTTCTGGTGAAGGTTAACGCTAATATCGGTAACTCTTCCGTCACCTCTTCGATTGAAGAAGAAGTAGAAAAGTTAATCTGGTCCACTCGTTGGGGCGCAGATACGGTAATGGATCTCTCCACTGGCCGTTATATCCACGAAACCCGCGAATGGATCTTACGTAACAGCCCGGTTCCTATCGGTACAGTCCCTATTTATCAGGCGCTGGAGAAAGTCAATGGCGTGGCGGAAAATCTCACTTGGGAAATATTCCGTGATACTTTGCTGGAACAAGCAGAACAAGGAGTAGATTACTTCACCATTCATGCCGGTGTATTACTGCGCTATGTACCGATGACAGCCAAACGCCTTACTGGAATTGTTTCCCGAGGTGGTTCAATTATGGCGAAATGGTGTTTGTCTCATCATCAAGAAAACTTTCTCTACCAACATTTCCGTGAAATTTGTGAAATCTGCGCCGCTTATGATGTTTCCCTATCATTGGGAGACGGTCTACGCCCCGGTTCTATTCAGGATGCTAACGATAAAGCGCAGTTTGCAGAACTACATACATTAGGTGAACTGACCAAAATTGCCTGGGAATATGATGTTCAAGTGATTATCGAAGGCCCCGGGCATATTCCTATGCAGATGATCCGCCGCAATATGACGGAAGAGTTAGAACATTGTCACGAAGCGCCTTTCTATACCCTTGGTCCACTGACGACAGATATTGCACCCGGTTATGACCATTTCACTTCCGGTATTGGTGCAGCCATGATTGGCTGGTTTGGCTGCGCCATGCTCTGTTATGTGACGCCGAAAGAGCATCTCGGCTTGCCAAACAAAGATGATGTTAAGCAAGGGCTGATTACCTACAAAATTGCTGCTCACGCCGCCGATCTCGCCAAAGGTCACCCGGGCGCACAAATCCGCGATAATGCCATGTCCAAAGCACGTTTTGAGTTCCGTTGGGAAGATCAATTTAATCTCGCGCTCGATCCCGATACTGCTCGCGCCTATCACGATGAAACTCTGCCACAAGCCTCCGGCAAAATTGCGCACTTCTGTTCTATGTGCGGGCCTAAATTCTGCTCTATGAAGATTTCTCAAGAAGTACGCGATTATGCCGCGGGTATGGAACAGATGTCCGAAGCATTCCGCGCCCACGGTAGTGAGTTGTATCACAGTGTGGAGGATGTATCCCATGAACAATCTGCCTAACGCGCCATTTGTCCCAACTGAACACAGATTGGGGTTGTATCCAGTCGTGGATTCGCTAGCGTGGATTTCCCGCCTGTTACAGGCAGGCGTCACCACAATTCAGTTGAGAATTAAAGATCTGCCAGAAGATCAGGTGGAAGAAGAGATTCAACAAGCCATTATGCTCGGTCGCCAATACAACGCTCGTCTGTTTATCAACGACTACTGGCAACTGGCAATAAAGCATGGCGCTTATGGTGTTCATCTGGGGCAGGAAGATTTAGTGATCGCTGATCTGAACGCCATCCAAAAAGCGGGATTGCGGTTAGGAATCTCTACCCACGATGAACAAGAGCTGGCACGGGCT
The DNA here is from genome assembly GCF_035181445.1 of Photorhabdus africana. Taxonomy (NCBI): domain Bacteria; kingdom Pseudomonadati; phylum Pseudomonadota; class Gammaproteobacteria; order Enterobacterales; family Morganellaceae; genus Photorhabdus; species Photorhabdus africana. The sequence continues at coordinate 19,919 of NZ_JAXBVE010000047.1, read as the reverse complement.
AAATCTCTGCGTCCGTCTTATATCGCTCTCGGCCACATTTTCCCAACCACAACCAAAGCGATGCCATCTTCCCCACAAGGAGTGGCAGCACTGAAACGGCAGGTAGAAAACACACCAGGCTATTCCACTGTCGCCATCGGCGGAATTTCTCTTGAACGCGTACCGGATGTCATTGCAACGGGAGTTGGCAGTGTGGCGCTGGTTAGTGCCATTACCAAAGCAAAGGATTGGCGTCAGGCAACTGCACAACTGCTTTATCTGGTTGAAGGCATTGAGTTGAAGGGATAGAGAGGTTCTTATGCTGAATGATCAAGAATTTATGCGTTACAGCCGACAACTGTTACTCGAAGATATTGGCCCGGAAGGACAGGAAAAACTGAAATCCAGCCACGTATTGATTGTCGGACTGGGAGGACTAGGTGCTCCTGCCTCTCTCTATCTGGCCGGAGCCGGTGTGGGAACAATTTATCTCGCTGATGATGACCACTTACACATCTCCAATTTACAACGGCAAATACTTTACCGCACTGAGGATATTCCTTCTGCAAAAGCTGAACTTGCAGCCAATCAACTCAATGCATTGAATCCGCTGATCAAAACAATGGTTCTTAATCAGCGTCAGAACCTGGAATCGCTGACAACAATCGTGCAGCAAGTCGATCTGGTTCTCGACTGCTGTGACAACATGACAACCCGCCACGCTATCAATGCCGCTTGCGTGGCAACGCGAAAACCATTGATCAGCGGCAGCGCTGTCGGTTTTAGCGGCCAACTTATGGTATTTGAACCCCCTTATCTTCATGGCTGCTATAGCTGTCTCTACCCTGAACAGGAAGAGCCACTACGAAATTGCCGGACTGCGGGTGTATTAGGTCCGATAGTCGGTATCATCGGCACATTACAGGCATTGGAAGCCATCAAAATGTTAACTGGGCTTCCCTCTCCGTTAAGCGGCAAACTCCGACTGTTTGATGGTAAACAGCAAAGCTGGAGCACACTACAACTTAGCTCGTCGCAGCAATGCCCGATTTGCGGAGATATGGCATGAAAATTACGGTAAACGACCAGCTGATGGAGCTTGTGGCTCCTCTGGCTATACAGCAATTGCTAGAACAACTTGAACAAACACAACCGGGAATGGCACTGGCGATTAATCAAACCATTATTCCGCGTTCAGAGTGGAATACGCATCGAATTAATGATGGAGACAATATCCTTTTGTTTCAGGCTATTGCTGGAGGTTGATATGTTAAAAATTGCTGATACGACTTTTAATTCCCGTCTATTTATCGGTACAGGCAAATTCGCCAATGCAAATTTAATGACTCAGGCTATAGCCACTTCCGGCAGCCAGCTTGTCACGATGGCAATGAAACGCATTGATTTGCAGAGCGGTAATGACGCTATTTTGGCGCCATTGCAAAAACTTGGCGTCAAATTGCTGCCAAATACTTCTGGGGCCAAAACCGCAGAAGAGGCCCTGTTTGCCGCCCGTCTGGCCCGTGAAGCACTGGCAACCAACTGGATCAAGCTGGAGATTCATCCTGATGTGAAATACTTGTTACCTGACCCGATTGAAACACTCAAAGGCGCTGAAATGTTGGTCAACGATGGGTTTGTCGTTCTGCCCTATTGCAGTGCTGATCCTGTTTTGTGCAAACGTCTGGAAGAAGTGGGTTGCGCGGCGGTTATGCCTTTAGGCGCACCGATCGGCTCTAATCAAGGACTAATAACCCGAGATTTCCTGCAAATTATTATCGAGCAAGCACAAGTGCCGGTGGTCATTGATGCAGGTATCGGTGCACCAAGCCATGCATTGGCAGCGCTTGAACTGGGCGCGGATGCTGTATTAGTCAACACCGCGATTGCCGTTGCACGTAATCCAGTAAAAATGGCTCAAGCCTTTAGAATAGCGATTGAAGCAGGTGAATTATCTTATCGAGCAGGCATGGCAAGTCCAAAACAACACGCTGTCGCATCCAGTCCACTGACCGATTTCCTGAGAGTGTTCTGATGACGAATCATCTTACGAACAGCAATTTTAGTTATCGCTGGCAACAATTGAGTTGGGATGACATCACCCTTCGTATTAATAGCAAAACCGTGCAAGATGTTGAACGAGCATTAAGCAGTAACAAATTAAGTTTGGACGATTTTATGGCCTTGCTCTCACCAGCAGCAAAACCCTATATCGAACCGCTGGCACAACGGGCACAAAAACTGACTCGTCAACGCTTCGGTAACACCGTGGGTTTCTATGTGCCACTTTATCTCTCCAATTTGTGTGCCAATGATTGCACCTATTGCGGGTTCTCAATGAGTAACCGCATTAAACGCAAGACACTAAATAAAGATGAAATTATCGCCGAATGTCAGGCGATTAAAGCGCTAGGCTTCGACAATCTGCTATTAGTCACCGGGGAGCATCAGGGCAAGGTCGGTATGGATTATTTCCGCCGCTATCTGCCGCTTATCCGCGAACATTTCAGCTCAATCATGATGGAAGTTCAGCCAATGACTCAGGAAGAGTACTCTGAACTGAAAACCCTGGGGCTAGATGGTGTGATGGTTTATCAGGAAACCTATCATCAACCAACTTACCTGCGACATCATCTACGGGGTAAAAAACGGGATTTTCACTGGCGATTAGATACACCCGATCGCCTTGGTCGGGCAAAAATCGATAAAATCGGTTTAGGGGCATTGATTGGCCTTTCTAGTCATTGGCGGACAGACTGCTATATGGTGGCGGAACATTTATTCTTTCTGCAACGCACATACTGGCAAAGCCGTTACTCTATTTCATTCCCACGTTTACGGCCTTGTACCGGCGGGATTGAACCGGCATCGCTAATGAGTGAAGCAGAACTGGTACAACTGATTTGTGCTTTTCGTCTATTTGCGCCAGATATTGAGCTGTCTATTTCCACTCGTGAATCTCCATTCTTCCGCGATCATGTCATACCACTAGCGATTAATAATGTCAGTGCCGGTTCGAAAACCCAACCCGGTGGTTACGCAGATAATAGCCATGAAGAATTAGAGCAATTTACTCCGCATGATAACCGTTCTGTCTATCAGGTCGCGGACGCATTAATTAAAGCCGGGTTACAACCTGTCTGGAAAGATTGGGATGATTATTTAGGGCGATAATTTAATTTTCTCTTATCTGAAATAATTCTATTTTAGATAAGAGTATTTAACAAGAAATAATCATAAGAAATAAGATTTAATATAAATATATCCGATGAATTTCAAACAGTCATAGATATTACCTCATTATTCACTCTATTCTTTCTCTCAATGTGACTAATATTTCAACATAACATTTCTGCAACAATGAGCATTGTCACGAGCAACAAGTTAGCCTACAAAAATACCTATCAGGATAAGCGCTTATAACTCATTTATTCTTGTATTAATTTATACAAATTACAACTCACCACCAACAAAAAATACAATTGAGTATTATCCCATTATTGATAAAGTGCCCCCCGAAAAACAAAGCGCTGAAAGAAATTAAATTCATTTCTATCTATTTAAAAAGGACTAATATATGAACGTACAAGAAATCCTGAATAATGAAGATTATTCTGATAGCAAGGAAAACTCTCATAAAGAACTGGTTAACGGCTCATTCGAAGAGGGATATAACGGCTGGAGAATCCCAGCTCCCGAGTCAGTAGAAATCTTATCTGAAAATGGCGTTCACTTTATCAGAATCCAAAGCGTTACCGGCTCTGGCGTCATTGATCAAATTATCGAAGGATTAGAACCTAACACTCAATATAAACTAACAGGTACAGCACGCGTATCAGCAGAATGGGCCTCATCAGCTTATTTTGGTTTACAGAGTCGTACCGATGGCCCCAACTCTTTTGCTGTAAACAGCACCGATTTTACAACCGGTTCGGTAGAATTAAGTACAGATCAAGAGGGACTTTTACGTGTTTATTTATTGAAAGACCAAGTTGGTCATCGACCAGACGGAGAAACCGCTGACTTTACCGGTTTTATTTTAGAGCAAGCTTAAGCATTTAACTTCGATATATACCCAATGGATTTCAAGATGCATCGCGACGGCAAGGGAGCGAATCCCCGGGAGCATAGCGAACTATGTGACCGGGGTGAGTGAGCGCAGCCAACAAAGAGGCAACTTGAAGGATAACGGGTATATTTTAACATTTTAAACACCCAGAGCTAACGGCTCTGGGTGTTTTAATATTGGTTGAGAAAATAAATTTAAAAATGATAAAGTAATATTTTAACTGGAATATAGTTCAATTATTTTAAGATAAATTCCCATCGAAATAATTTCGTTGCCTCATTTATTTCCACATTAATTATCACAAACTTAATATTCAATTAAAAAACATGATTGAATATTTTTTCATTATTGATAAAGTGTTTATAGGAAAAAAATCATTAAGCAAAATTAAATTTAATTGCCATTCATTTAAAAGGACTCATATATGGATATGAAGAAAATGCTAAATAGCGCAGATTATTCTGATACAAAAAACGCTAATAAAGAGCTGGTTAATGGTTCATTTAACGAAGGATATCGTGGCTGGAGAATCCCAACCCCTGAAACTGTAGAAATCTTATCCGAGAATGGCGTTAATTTTCTTAGCATCCAAACCTATTCCAGCTCTGGTGTCATTGATCAAATAATAACAGGGTTGGAACCTAACGTTAAATATCGACTGACGGGTACAGCACGCTTATCGACTCAACTAACACCACAAAGGGCCTTGCCCGCTTATTTTGGCTTACAGAATCGCACATTTGGCCCTGAATCCTTTGTTGTCAATAGCTTCAATTTTACCACCGGTTCAGTTGAATTAAATACAGATGAAGAGGGGCTTTTACGTATTTACATGCTGAAAGACCAATTTATAGAACTTCCAGAAGAGGCAACTGCTAACTTCACGGGCTTTATTCTAGAAAAAGTTTAAACATCTGGCCTTGATATATATACCCAATAGATTTCAAGATGAATCGCGACGGCAAGGGAGCGAATCCCCGGGAGCATAGATAACGATGTGACCGGGGTGAGTGAGTGCAGCCAACAAAGAGGCAACTTGAAAGATGACGGGTATAACACCCGAAGTACATTACTCCGGGTGTTTTAAAACCTACATAATTCTCCGAAAACAATTCTGGTTAACTTAAATCATGCAATGGTTTTTTTATTGGCGGCGTCAATTGGAAATCAGAAAACCGCACCTGTAATCCGTGCCGTTCTGGAGAACAACACATTGCACCAACAAAGACCGGTTGTTTATCTTCAAAAAAAGGAGATAACCTCAACAATGGCCACCGAAAACCATCAGTGGAATATTGCAGTCTTAAATATCCCTCTTCACGAGTTAAACGTAACCAAAATTTACTAGCATCACCAGGAAATACGCCCATAGACCAATCAGAATGATGACGTGTTAGCACACTACCAATCGAGGCATGACCATCAGAATATTCAATTCCGCCTTTCAGCCAATGTTTCTCATCGACTAATAGCATGACTCCTGCCTGATCGTATAAATGTTCAAAACAGCCTTCAATACAGAGTTGAAAGGTGAAATCATCCTCAACATAACGCCCAAAAACATGACCATTATGACGTTCAAAGCCATACCATGTTCGTTGCCAAAAGTCAGTTTTATGATCTGTAGTGACATTAAGCCAGCCGCTTCCACATTGCCAATCAGATGGTTCATTAAGCCAATGATATTGTGATAAACCCATAGGAACTCCCTCTATTATCTTCCGCTTGAATTAATCAATTTATATCCTGCAAGTAAGGAGATAGAGAGTAAAGCAATACAAGCAAAAGCGCCGTGTAATGTCACAATATGCGCTAATCCGCCGATGATTGCAGGCCCCAGCAAAATCCCTGAATATCCCATAGTAGAAACCGCAGCAACAGCCAGCGAATCAGGCATAATTTTCTGTTGACCGGAAGCGGTAAAAAGCATTGGTGCAATATTAGATAATCCTGCCCCGATCATCAGGAAAGAGAGCCCTAGCATTATTGCGGTTGATGCTGAGTAAATAAGGATAAACCCGGAAGTAGCCAATAAAGCACTGCTGATAAAAACCCGTCGGTGTCCATAAAGGGCAATGATCTTATCACCCATAAAGCGACCCGATGTCATAGCAATAGCAAACAGGGTATAACCGATACCCGCCTGATGACTACTGATATTATGTACGCTGGTTAATAATATCCCACTCCAGTCCAGCATTGCGCCTTCCATGATATAGGCAACAAAACAGAGAAAGCCCAATAAAATCACGATCCCATGAGGCATAGCAAAGAATGGCGTATTATCCGATTCGGCTTCGTTTAATAATCCACTCCATACCGGCAGTAACAATAAAATAACCAGCAACACCACCATTACCATCGCCTGGAGAGGTGATATTCCCAAAGATAACAATGCACTCACCGAACCTGCACCAGCGATCCCGCCCAAACTAAATAACGCGTGAAAGCCAGACATAATTGGCCGCTGAGACATTTTCTCGACCATGACAGCGTGGATATTGACCACAACATCCATTGCACCAATACCCGCACCAAAGACAAATAAAACGCAAGCTAATGTCAACGGCGTCGGCAATACACTTAACCCTGGCAACATCACTAACACGATCAAAGCACATAAAGTGAAAATTTTCCGGCAACCGAAACGTGCAGCTAACATGCCCGCGATTGGCATCATGATGAAAGAGCCAATACCGAACGCCAACATTAGCAGCCCCATCGCGCCATTATCAAGTTGTAGCCGTTCTTTAGCTAAAGGAATAAGGGGAGCCCAACTTGCAAGACTAAAGCCAGCAATAAAAAAAGCGGCGCGTGTCGCCATAATGGGTTGTTTTACCAAAGAGATAATATTTTGATCAGACAACTCATGTTCCTTCTATATAAATAAATGCCCTCCACTATGACTAATAATGGAAGGCATTAAGTTACCCAAAATTAATTTTAGAAAATTGCGGAATATCGGTCAGCTCCCCAATAATACCCGTTGCCTGTTGATATTGTTCCGCAACCGATAAAGCATGGGGCCAGGCATACACATAGGGAATACCCGCCTGCGTTGCCGCTGTAATCCCTAAATCGGTATCTTCAATCACTAATGTCTGATGAACATCCATAGACTTCAATTTCAACATCGCAAGATAGGGATCAGGGTGAGGTTTCGTCCTCACAACATCATCACCAGAGATTAAAGCCGGGCTTTCGCTCAATTCCAACAATCCAATATTCGCCAAACAGACTTCCCGCGGCGCAGTAGAGACAAAGCCAAAAGGGATACGATGCTGTTGTAAGGCCGTTATCAACCTGGAAATCCCTGGACGAAGGTAACTTTTAGACAGTTTACCTTTGTAAACAGAGACGATTTGGGCAGTGATCTCTTTCTGTTGCTGAGCTGGAACCCCAATGTAATCTAACGTTTCTTCTAAACTCAGGCCAATAAGTTGCTGTGGTTGTACATGCTGTGTGTAGTCGGGAGCCAAATCACAAAGAACATCAAAGTGCAGTTGTTCACTGTCAACAATGACGCCATCGATATCAAAAATCACATTAAATCTATCCATGTGAAACACTCCATTATTTTAGATCGGAGATACGGATCAGCACTTTACAGTTCGGAATAAAGAGTGGTTTTTGGGTTTTGCCCGCAATATCACAACCAACAGTGAGAAAAGCCTGCAAGTAGTCATTAAAATCAAAGACATGGCTGACCAAACGACCAGCTGGAATAACACCATCACGGATCATGGTATAAGCACGTTCAAAACTGTTATTCAGAGAATCAATGGAACCAATCACTGAAAGGCTCTTATCAGCAATTTTCAAGATATCAAGATTGGCATGCTTATCTTTAAGCGCCACATTCAACAATTTTCCACCAGGTGCCAAATGTTCAAAAACGTATTCGGTTAATTGACCGGTCGTATCCACACAGAGATCGATAAGCGCTGATTTATCGCCATATTTCTGTATTAACGCCTCATCAAAATCAGTATACAGCTCACATTCTGGTGGCAGATTTTCTTTGGCAAATTGAACACGACTTTCGTTTTTCTCGACCATGAAAGCCTTAACGCCTCTGGCATGTAAAACCCAAATATAGAGCATCCCCATTGGGCCTGCGCCAGCTACCGCTGCACGAATATTAGTATGAGTAATGCCCAGTTTATCAACCCCGGTCAGCGTGCAACTGAGTGGCTCAGTCAATGATGCCTCTTCCATACTGACATGATCATCCAGCTTTATCAGCGAACTCTCTTTAGCCAGATATTGCTCAGCAAATGCCCCATCATAGGAAACCCCCGCTTCGGTTCCCAATTTTTTCTCACAATGATTTGGACTGCCTGTCTGGCACATCCGACAATGCCCACAGGAATAGGTCGGATTGATGACAACACGGTCACCCACATTAAAACGCGTGACACTCTTCCCTATTTGCGTAACAACTCCCGTTGTTTCATGGCCCAGAGTGGTTCCCGGAATAGCAACAGGATAAGATCCGGTGATAATCCCAACATCCGTACCACAAACGCCACACACCGCAATATCAACAACAACATCATCAGATTCAACACAGCGTAACGGTTCAACATCCTGGATTTGAACATCCCACACCTGATTAAATTTAAGTGCTTTCATTATGCTACCTCCGTATTATCCAGCATATTTAACGTCATATCAGCAAAAGTCAGATCGAGCTTATACAGAATTTCGTTTAAATGTTCCTGAGTACAAATTAACGGTGGTCGAACTTTAAGTGCACGACCTTTACCATAACGAGAACCCCGGATGATCAAGTGATGAGAATTCGCTATTGCAATCGCTTGTGCCGCAAATTCGGGTGATGGCGTATCAAAGCCAAACATATAACCGACACCTCTAACACCCGTAATTTCTGGGTATTTATGCTGTAATGCTAATAAGCCATCACGTAAATAAGCTTCATTATGCTGCACATTCTCCAGAACCTGTTCGTCTTCGATGATATCGATCATTTCGTTGAGCGCCGTTAATGAAAGAGGGTTAGCACCTGATGTACTGGAATGTTCGAATGATTCTAATACATCTAATGAACCCCGCATCAGCACACCACCGGTAGGAATACCGATGCCACCAGCGCCCTTAGCGAAAACGATAATATCGGGTTCTAATTCTTTAGCGTAACCGGTTGAAGCAAAAAATGTCCCAGTACGGCCAAATCCGGTCTGTACTTCATCTGCGATAATAATAATGTCATGTCTATGGCAGATTTCTTTGATCTTACGGAAAAAATCAACAGGGAAAACGTTATTTCCGCCATTTCCTTGAATAGGTTCAATGATAAGACAGGCAATATTGTCATTTGAACCTAATTGAATAAATTGTTCTAAGTCAAAATATTGATTAGGTTCTGTATTCGGTTCAAGTTCTGACATGACACTAGCAGGGGTTGGAATTTTGAAAGAACCATCAATGTTGACATGGAAATCTTTAATTCTAAAAGCATTACCCGAAATTTGCGCTGTGGCTAAAGACTGACCATGATGAGCCAGAAAGAAAGAGATAACTCCTGAACGCCCTGTTGCTTTTTGCGCAATACGAATTGCACATTCAACCGCCCCAGAACCGGAAACATCACGTAACCATATTCTATCAATGCCCTTAGGGGTATGTTTAACTAATTTATCCAAAATATATTGTGACATTTCATGGGTATAAGCTGAACTTAGATGTGTACATCTGTCGATCTGCTGTTTTAATTTTTCTGTTATTCTGCGATTAGTGTACCCAAGAGGAAGGTTAAATGTCCCCGAAGCTGCATCAATATACTTTTCACCATCAATTTCCAAATAAGGACCGTTTCCAACAAAACGAGAAAGCATATCTTCAAACCGTTTTCCATTTTCCATCATTTTAATTACCTTGATTAACTATCTATAACCACAACAAATAAAATCAGTTTTTAATATATAAGACAATATTTACTAAAACTTGGTTTATATCAACAAAAAGTCTGCAAAAACCCAAAAAACATTTAAAAAATTAAAGTATTTTGTATAAAATACATTATTATTTTGAATGATTGGTTAATGACATGCAGAACTGCTGATTTATAGGGTTAATGATAAGAAATTCTGTACAAATCATATAAAAACTGTACCAAAATCTTCCATCTCGCGGCTAATAGCCAAACTTCCGACTGACATTAAAATATCGAGAGAAAAACAAGCTGATGCTACAGCTCGATGTCATTTGTTTGTATTTAAGATATGAATATTTAAAATATCCACACAAGTTGGTTGGTTTACACCGGTGAATAGCTCGTATAAAGTTCAGACTTTAAAAAAAGTAACGGGTTCAGTCTGTGTGTGATCCTTGAACATCCCTATCGCTAGCTTGAAATGACTCGCCAGTAGGATTTCTGGTGTATCCAAGCTCTTTGGCTACGCTAAAGAATGAATTCCACTGAGCCTGTTCACCAATAAAACCACCACCATTATTGAAATATTAAAAGAACACACATGCAAAATTATATTCTTCTACTACTTAGCTTGGCGCTTTTTGGACCTTTGGGTATCGATGTATTCTTGCCTACGGTTCCTGCCATTGCCGAAGATTTTAAAGTTAACAATGAAGTTATTCAGTCAACGATTTCTTTGTTTTTATTAATTATGGGGCTAGGTCAGTTAATCGCTGGGCCACTGGTAGATAAATTCGGCCGTCGGCCAGTAGCCCTGACGGGTATCACCTTATATATCATCGGTTCGGTGATCGCAGCGCTTTCTACTTTTCCCGAAATTTTTATTGCAGCGCGAATTATTCAAGGATGTGCTGTCTGCTGTACCAGTGTCGTCTGCATTAGTGGTGTGCGTGATCGCCTAAACGGTGACGAAGCGGCCAAAGCCTATGGATTTATTAACGGTACGCTAAATATTGTTCCTGCTCTTGCTCCGTTACTTGGCGGTATTCTGGCCGAAATGTTCAACTGGCGAGCGCCATTCTGGTTTTTGACTTGCTACTCGGTTATTGCACTACTGATCATTGCCAACTGGCTACCAGAGACGCGCCCCGCTAACACTAAGCCAATTCGCGGACTACCACTAAAGCAATACTTCCAAATTCTTAGCAATACTCAGTTTATACATTTTGCTTTGGTTAATGCCGGCATTATGGGAATAGTCATTACCTATGTATCATTTGCACCAACCGTGCTAATGACCGAGGGCCATATTTCACCACTAGCATTTTCCTTGATTTTTGGTGGCAACGGACTTTGGACGATGATCGCCTTCCTAACCGCCAATAAAATCATCCATCGACTTGGCCGCCCTTGCTGCCTGCTGTTAGGGACAATTCTAATGGCACTGGCTAGCCTATCTCTGTTCGCTGGCATGCATCTGCCAACTGTCGTCAGCCAGCACTGGCTAAGCTATATGTTGCCGGTTTCTTTCGCCTGTACAGGTATGGCATTTGTTATGGGACCTGCGACCAGTTATGCACTAGAGCCTTATTCTGGCGAAGCCGGTGTCGCTTCCGCACTGATAGGATTCGTCCAGATGGCTGTCGGCTCCTCCCTCTCGCTTATTGCTATGGTGTTGCCATTTTCGCTCAAACAGTCACTCGTGCTAGTCATGCTACTCGGTACCACGCTAATCCTGTCAGCACACATACTCAGTCGTAACCTGAAAGGACAGGTAGTTTCGCTAGAATCCTAAAAGATCTGTCACACACCTAACCCCATCATCTGCATCAGTTGTTGTGCTTGCTGAATCGCCTCCTGGCGATTCGCAATCCCTAGCTTCTGATACAGATTCCGTATATGTGTCTTAATCGTTGTCGTCGCTACATCCAACTCTGCGGCAATTTGATCATTACTGTAGCCTGAATAAATTAATCCCAACACCTGCCACTCACGCTGTGTAAGAGGACTATTACGAATAAGCTCAGGAACATCAGGATGTGTTAGCAACTGTGTGACAAAACTTTCATCAAAATGAGCGAATTTATGGCGATGCTGACGGTTGATATCCCGCAAAATGCGCTGCGCCCGATGCAACTCCAGTTCAGACAAGGTATTGAGCTGAATAAGCTGACGTAATTGTTGGGCCATCAACTCACCTTCAATGACAAAATGGCTAATAAATCCTGTACGGTTAGCCAGAGCCAATGCCTCAATGAGTGCACTCTGCGCTTCGCTTTTGCGTCCGATATGCCAGTAAAGCAAGTTACACAACAGTAAATTACGATTCAGATCACTGATTAATTGCAATTTTCTCGCATGTTGATTCAGTGTATCCAAAATGGACTCAGCCTCATCATACAAACCAAGCAGAATCTGAACACGAGCAATATTGCGCCACTGACCCTGATTAAAATGATTACTGACACTTTCTGGTCGCTCAGTCTGTGCCAGCCACCGAATAGCGGCACTTTTATCTTCCATATTCTGCCAAATGATGACTCGCAGTTTGTCAGTATTCGTACGCCAATCTCTATGATACTGCCCATTACTCAGCAGGTTTTCACAACGCGCCAGATAACGGCGGGCATTATCAATATCCCCTCTGGTCAAAGAGCATTTAGCCAACTGGGTTAAACATTGCAACTGCTGTTGAGGTTGGAAGTTAGACAACACTTCCAGCCCACGACGTGCCGCCTCTTCGGCTTCATCAAGACGAGACCAGCACCACAAAAGCTGTGAACGGATACGCAACAAAAATTCATGCATTGGCAACTGTTCCAAATGCTGTTCACGGATCAATTCAAATGCCTTATTCTGCGTTTCATAAGCCGTCTGCAAATATCCCTGAGCTAATAAGATCTCACTTTGCTGCAACAGCGCCCACAACGCATAGTGATGAACATGAAAACGACGCGCAAGCTGCTCGGTTTGTTGCATCCGCGCTAATGCATCAACCAACTCACCTCTACAATGTAATACTTCACCTTCCACGGAAGTTGCAACAATACGACTGTATTCATTCTGAGGAAGCAGTGCAGCCAAGGCTTGCTTCGCCAACTTATCAGCCATCTCCGGCTTGCCGCTGTTCATCGCCACCTGCGCCCGTAGCGCATCGAATTCAGCGAGGAGATCCGGCTCAATCGCAATTTGTTTCTGTTGCAGTGCCTGTTCCGCTTGGTTTAACAGGGTATTGACTTCTGAATAACGATGTTGGCTTTGGGCCAGCCAAGCTTGGAGCAGCACCAGACGCGGACTCTCCAATAACTGCTCATAAGGCAGCGCATTCATACACTCTTCCAACAGAGATAACTCACTGTGGTTAAACAGAGACCAAGCATGCCGCAACAAAATATCGCGCAGCATAGCCGTATCCCCCGCCGCCAAGGCATGATGAATCGCCTCGCCCGGATACCCCTGCGCCAGCCAACCTTCCGCGGCCGCCCGATGCAACTCCGGCAATTGCAACGCCATTTCCCATTGACAACGTTGACGTAGAAATGAAGCAAAAAGCGGATGAAAGCGAAACCATTCGCCAGAGTCATCCATACGCTGGATAAACAGCCCCTGACGTTCGGTTTCCTCAAGGCGCTGCTGACCACTCTCTTCGCCGGTTAGACGAACAATCAAACCATCATTCATGGAACGCAGGATAGAGCTGCGCAACAAAAATTCACGCGTTGAACTATCCACCTGATTGAGTACCTCATCCACCAAATAATCGGAAAGATGGCTGGCGTTAATGCCCGACAAGCGCTTAGCCGACAGTTCAGCGGCATCACACGACTGCCGCGCTGAAAGCGCAATAAGTTGGAGCGCCGTTGCCCAACCCGCGACTTCATTACATAGGCGCTTACAATCGTCGGCATCAAGGGATGTGGTTAACCGCTTATCAAAAAATTGCTGCGTTTCTTGATAATCAAACGCCAGTTGCTGACTGTCAATTTCCAGCAATTGCTCACGCACGCGCAGATTAGCCACCCCAAGAGAAGGCAGATTACGCGATAAGATGGTTAACGTCAGATTCTCAGGCTGGTGACGCAGGAAAAACCGCATCGCCTCATGAATAATGTTATTTACAATCAGATGGTAATCATCAATCACCAGAGAAATAGGCCGCCGCCACTCACTAAGTTCAATAAATAATTGAGCGAAAAGCGCGGGTAAATTGGCATATTGATGTTTTTGGGCCAACACTTCACTTTTAACACAGTGTCCCTGCGTAGCCTGCTGCAACGCCGCGATAAGATAACTGGCAAAACGCTCTGGCTGATTATCGCTCTCATCCAAAGAATACCATCCCAGATTATCCTGCCCGGCAGCCCACTGAGAGACCAATGTGGTTTTGCCATAACCCGCGGGACTCGTTATTAGCACAAGACGATAATTAGACGACTCATTCAGTCTGATTAACAGACGCTTACGCAAGACTGTATTATTCAGACGAACGGGACGACTCAGTTTTGATGGGATAAGCATTAATTTCCGTGCCCAAAGAAGCGATAAGTGAAATCTGTGCCGGAACCATGTGTACTATATAATTAGATGATTTATTTCATGGTCCGTAATAACGCCATTAATCGGCCCAACCAAATTTAGTGAAATAGATGGCTTTTGCAAATATGTTTACGCCCCCCATAGTATTAAGTTGCGCACCCTATCACACTCTTGAGCAGCAAATTCCATTTTCTACATACAAGTTGTGGAAGCAATTAGCAAATTACCTTATCGATCTGCTGGAAGAAAATGAACTCAATTAGCAAAAATGATGCGAAAGAGGGTTACTGGCTACGCCCTTCTACTCCTCCCTGACTAATACCTCTCCAGGATGATGCTTTAGATCCTGAGAGCATTCAGCATAGTGGTTAAATTTTCCTTTTCAGCTACAGGATGAAGACTCCATGCAACAGTCCAGATTAGATAAAGCCCAGTTTCAGGCTGCGCTGACACGTCAATGGCAGCGCTTTGGCCTCGGTTCAGCACAGGAAATGACCCAGCATCAATGGTGGCAAGCCGTTAGTGCAGCCCTGTCAGAGCTGGTGCCCGCATGCCCTGTCATCAATCATTCCGACCAACAACGCCATGTGAACTACATCTCTATGGAGTTTCTGATTGGCCGTTTGACCGCAAATAATCTGCTTAACCTTGGTTGGTATGAAGACGTTCAGGCTTACCTGGCAGAAGAAAATATTATTCTGAGTGATCTTCTGGAACAAGAAACCGACCCCGCTTTAGGTAACGGCGGCTTAGGACGGCTTGCCGCCTGTTTTCTTGACTCTATGGCAACCGTCGGTCAGCCAGCCATTGGCTATGGTCTGAATTATCAATACGGCCTGTTCCGCCAATCCTTTGAACAAGGGCAACAAATTGAAGAACCCGATAATTGGGGACGAGAATCCTATCCCTGGTTCCGTCACAACGCTCAGTTAGATGTTGAGGTGAGTTTTGGTGGCAAAGTCGTCATAACCGATGATGGACGCGAAACTTGGGCGCCTGAATTTACCTTGGTTGGAGAAGCTTGGGATCTACCGGTCATTGGTTATCGCAATGGTGTTACTCAACCATTACGCCTGTGGCAAGCAACCCATGCAGCGCCATTTGATCTCGACAAATTCAACGCCGGGCAGTTCCTGACCGCGGAACAGCAAGGTGTTGAAGCCGCTAAGCTAACGAAAGTTCTCTATCCAAATGATAATCATCAAGAAGGCAAACGCCTGCGTCTGATGCAACAATATTTCCAGTGTGCCTGCTCCGTCGCAGATATCCTGCGTCGTCATCTTCTGGCGGGCCGCAAAATAGAAGATCTGCCTAAGTATGAAGTTATCCAACTTAACGATACCCATCCAACGATTGCCATCCCTGAAATGATGCGCATTCTGCTGGATAAACACCAGATGAGTTGGGAAACCGCATGGGAGATAACCAGCCATACTTTCGCCTATACTAACCACACCCTGATGCCAGAAGGTTTGGAATGCTGGGACGAGGATCTCGTCAGCCACCTGCTACCACGCCATTACAGCATCATCAAAGAAATTAACAACCGGTTTAAAAAGTTGGTGGACAAAACCTGGCCCGGCGAGCAAGCCGTATGGGAAAAATTAGCTGTACATTATAACCATCAGATACGAATGGCGAATCTTTGCGTCGTCGCGGGCTTTGCCGTAAACGGGGTAGCAGCGCTGCACTCACAGCTCATCGTTAAGGATCTTTTCCCTGAATACCATCAACTCTGGCCGAATAAGTTTCTCAACGTGACAAATGGCGTCACCCCACGTCGCTGGATCAAACAGTGTAACCCGGCACTGTCAGGATTGCTTGACCGTACACTTAATCGCGAATGGATTAACGATCTTGATGCCCTTAAAGCACTTGAACCCTATGCGGATGACGCCGCTTTCCGCGAAGAGTACCGGGCTATCAAACAAAGCAACAAGATCCTGCTCTCCAATTATGTCAATAAAGTGATGGGGCTGAAGCTCGATCCAAACGCCATTTTTGATGTGCAAATTAAACGCTTGCATGAATATAAACGTCAGCATCTGAACCTGTTGCATATCCTATCGCTCTATCAACAAATTCAGGAAAACCCGGCGCTGGATATCGTGCCACGTGTATTTCTGTTTGGTGCAAAAGCTGCCCCGGGCTACTATTTGGCAAAAAACATTATCTCTGCGATCAATCAGGCTGCGGAAAAAATTAACAACGATCCAATCGTCCGTGATCGCATTAAGATCGCGTTTATCCCCGATTACAAAGTTTCTGTCGCGGAGCTCATGATCCCGGCTGCCGATGTTTCAGAACAAATCTCCACAGCCGGTAAAGAAGCTTCCGGTACCGGCAACATGAAATTCGCACTGAATGGCGCACTGACCATCGGAACATTAGACGGAGCGAACGTTGAAATTGCCGAACAGGTAGGCGATGACCACATCTTCATTTTCGGGCATACCGTAGAAGAAGTGAAAGCCTTAAAAGCTGCCGGTTATGACCCACTGAAATTACTCAAGGAAGATCAACATCTAGACAACATACTCAAGGCACTGGCTAACGGCGAGTTCAGTTATAGCGATAAGCGAGCATTCGATATGCTGCTACATAGTCTGATTGAAGGCGGCGATCCTTATCTGGTACTAGCTGATTTTGCCTCCTATTGTGATGCACATAAACGGATCGATACCTTGTACCGCGATACTCAACATTGGACACGTAGTGCCATTCTGAACACCACTCGAATGGGCATGTTCAGCTCTGACCGAACAATCCGTGATTATCAACAACGCATCTGGCAAGCGAATCGATAAGGAAAAATCATGGAGGAGAAGAGCCTCGATCATTTAGCGACCGAGGCTGGCATTGTCGCCAGCTACATTAATGCTTATGGCAAGCCACAAGCGATTCCAACGGAAACCCGACATCGCTTGTTAGATGCGATAAACGTAAACAAACCGGCCAATGCGCCGGTTTCACCCTTGCCGACAGTAAAAATTTTTACTCAAGGTGAACACTTCACGATCACTCTGAAAGATGAAGAGCGCTACCAATGGCAGATATGGACAGAACAAGGAGAGGAATTTCAGGGGCATTGCTGCCATAAACTGATGCTACCTGATACGCTTGCTCTGGGATACCACCGCCTCACTCTGATACAAGGAAGCCAATGCTGGTCTATGCAGATTATCGTGGCCCCCAAACGCTGCTATGAACCCGATGCTCTACTAAGGAGAGAAAAACTTTGGGGTGCCTGTGTACAACTCTATACTCTGCGCTCAGAAAACAATTGGGGAATCGGCGATTTTGGCGACCTGAAACACATGCTGAAAGAGATAGCAACACGCGGTGGCGCCTTCATCGGGCTAAATCCATTGCATGCGCTATATCCGACCATGCCAGAAAGCGCCAGTCCCTATAGCCCCTCTTCACGCAACTGGCTTAATGTAATTTACATTGATGTTAATCAGATTGAAGATTTCAAACACAATGAAGAAGCACAGAGATGGTGGCAAACAGCGACGACTCAACGCATGTTACAGGATGCCCGTAACGCGGAATGGGTAGATTACACCACAGTTATGGCATTGAAAATGGCGGCACTGCGTCTGGCATATCAACAATTCAGCACCCGCCCAGAACATGACTCGTCAAAAACCGCTTTCCGCCAATTTGTCATTCAGGGTGGCGAGTGTCTCTACTATCAAGCCGCCTATGACGCCCTACATTGTCGGCTATACGCCGAAGATAGTTCCTGTTGGGGCTGGCCGGTATGGCCGGAAAAGTACCACGATCCGCACGGTGAAGCGGTACAAACATTTTGCCAATCTCACCCGCAGGAAGTGGAATTTTTCCTCTGGCTACAATGGCTAGCCGATACTCAGCTTGCAGACTGCTTTACCCAAAGCCAAACAAGTGGCATGCCCATTGGAATCTACCGTGATTTGGCGGTCGGTGTAGCGGAAGGAGGTTCAGAAACCTGGTGCAATCGGGCTGTCTACTGCACCAAAGCATCCGTGGGAGCGCCACCGGATGCACTGGGACCACTAGGTCAAAACTGGGGCCTACCACCAATGAATCCTCATGTTTTGCAAGCCCAGGCTTACCAACCGTTCATTAATCTGCTGCGCACAAATATGACCTACTGCGGTGCCTTACGCATTGATCACGTTATGTCGATGCTCAGGCTCTGGTGGATTCCCTACGGCGAAACCGCCGACAAGGGGGCATACGTACACTACCCAGTGGATGATCTGATGGCGATTCTGGCATTAGAAAGTCAACGCCATCGCTGTCTGGTCATTGGTGAAGATTTAGGAATTGTACCGGAAGAGATTGTGGGCAAACTGCGCGATAGCGGTGTCTATTCTTATAAAGTGCTCTACTTTGAGCGTCACGGCAATGGGGAATACCGCGCACCGGAGGATTACCCGATACAAGCGATGGCGACCATCACCACTCATGATTTACCTACTTTACGTGGATTCTGGCAAAGCGCCGATTTGACACTTGGGGAATCGCTCAAGCTATATCCTGATAAAGATCTGCTGCAAGGGCTACATACCGAACGTCAAGCGAGTAAACAAGGGTTATTAGAAGGCTTACATCGCTATGGCTGTATCCCGGAACATATCGGTGACACGGCAAAAGAGGTTGGAATGTCACCGATGATAAACCAAGGGTTACATCGCTATATTGCCCACAGTGCCTGCTCGCTACTGGGACTACAACCCGAAGATTGGCTGGATATGGATAAACCGGTCAACATTCCAGGTACGGTAATGGAATATCCTAACTGGCGGCGTAAACTGAATACCACATTGGAAACCCTGTTTGGTAATGATCATGTCAATCAATTGCTGAAAGATGTAGATAGATGCCGTAAAAAAGCAGGAACAGCCAGAGGTTAAATACCGTAACGCCTATTTCTCCTGTACAGGCATTATTCTTTCCAGTTTAAAGGATGGTTTTAATCCATAAACCATCCTTCATATTACTGATTTTTAATGCCTTGACGCCTTGACTATCACTGCTGAGTTTTCACCAATGATAAATACAGGCATTAAGAAAAGCCGCTTTTTGTCTGTCAGTATGGTTTTAAAAGCGGGAAAAGAGGCCCAGTGTACTTCGAAAAAACAGGTAAAAACTTTAATCATCAAAAGTAAAAAGCAGTGATTAAAGCTTTTTTAAAGTGGGTAAAAAATCCGATATCATACTGACGTTGGAAGAGAAAACATCAGGAAAAACGGGTTTTAAATTGATTAAATAAGGTGAAAAAAAAATAACAGCGTTAACCCAATAACAAGAATATATCTTATCAAAGCATTTAACAGCTTTAACAGCTTTAACAGCTTTAACAGCTTTAACAGCTTTAACAGCTTTAACAGCTTTAACAGCTTTAACAGCTTTAACAGCTTTAACAGCTTTAACAGCTTTAACAGCTTT
>NZ_JAXBVE010000046.1:0-35998 GCF_035181445.1 Photorhabdus africana | reverse complement strand
AAATATGCTCCAGGAGGCCAAGCAGAGGATAAAACGAAATAGATACATAGATAAATCTGAATATGAGACTGTTGGAAAATTTGAATCATGAATACTTCAAACTGATTTCTGCATATATTGCTAAAAAATAGCGAATCCTTGAAATTACCAGATAAGGCATCACAAGATGAAGATTCAACAAGTGCCAGTCATAGAGTATAAGGATATTTCTACTGGCCATTTTGAAGTCATCCAGTTTATAATAAAATATGCTCCAGTAGGCCAAGCAGAGGATAAAACGAATATAGATACATAGATAGATTTGGATGTGAGATTGTTGGAAAATTTGAATCATGAATACTTCAAGCATGATTTCTGCATATATTTCTAAAAAGTAACGAATCCTTGAAATTACTAAATAGGGCATCACAATATGAAGATTCAAGAAATACCAGTCATGGAGTATAAGGATATTTCTAATGGCCATTTTGAAGTCAGCCAGTTTATTGAAATTTTGAAAAAGTTCGGACATATTCACATCACCAATATTACTGATCCAGCTTTTGCCATTGGATCCGTACATCTAAAGCGTGTTGCTCAGCAACTATTTAATCTACCTGACGAAATTAAAATGCAGTTTTATATTGGTAACTCCGACGGTCATCGAGGGTACGTTCCGGTTACTGAGAAAGGACAATATGCAGACGAAAAGAATCGAGTGTACGAGGCGTTTGATATTGGCCCCGCAGGTGGTGCGCCTGAGTGGATTCTGAGCGGAGAAAATCGCTATCCAAGACAGGTTTTAAACGCAAGCGAGGTTATCGATAGGTATTTTGATTTTTCGCTTTCACTCGGGCGTTTGATCACTTCCGCGCTCATATCACATTACAGCCATCATGAAATCAACATTGTTGATGCAACCTGTAATCCAGCAAGCCAGCTCCGACTGATTCATTATCTTGCGCATGAGCCAGAAGAAATCCAACAGGCGTCCAGCATGGGTGCCCATACGGACTATGAGTTTTTCACTCTTTTATTGCAGGATTCTCCGGGACTGTTCTATAGAATGAATAATAACGAGCCTTGGCAGGCCGTACCTGCAATGAAAAATTCTCTATTGCTCATTGCGGGCGATGTACTGGAAGTACTTTCAAATGGAGAAATTCGCTCACTTATTCACCGGGTGTTGGTTAATGGTGACGAACGATATAGTTTCGCATTCTTTATGAACTTTAACCCTGATACACATTTAAAACGGCCAGGCAAACCTGATTTTAATATTGGTAATCATCTGATTTCACAACTGACTCGGGATTTCCCATATCTTCGCAGCAAAATAAGTGCAACTTATAACCCCGTATTTGAGGAAAGCGCAAAGTGAGGAGATTTGAAAATAAACGAGTGGTTGTAACTGGCGGGGCAAGCGGAATAGGAGAAGCTACCGCAAGGCGGTTTGCATCAGGGGGCAGTAACGGGATGATACTTATTAAAGGTGCTTTGCTTGATGAACACTTACCTCCAATAAGCGACAGCATTAGATAGGTTGCGAGTGCTTTTGCATGAAAAAGTGTATGGTTTTGAGCTGGAGCAAGGCGAAGCCTGTAAGTGATGCAATTTCTGTAATTTTATCACTTGTGGGGTAGCTCTTATGTCTTATATCTGGTCTGCGTCTTAATGGCCTTGATATAGGTTATACCCTATGGATTGATGGCTGCATTGTGTATATCGGCAGCCATAATCATCACTGGGCATCTCTCCCGGCTTCTTGGTGTGAGTCGTTTACCCTTGTTTTCTGGCAGTTGCTGGCGGGTACATTCATTATGCGTTACTGGCCAGTAACGCATGGGGTCAGTGGTATGTTTGAGAAGCATGTGATCGTGGCAGTACTGTTCGCTGGTATCTTCGTTTCAGTTCATTCAGGTGACATGGCAACGTAGAATCACCGACATTCAAACGGCTCTTATTTTTAACATGGACCTGGTATTTGCTGCCCTGTTTCGGGTCCACTGGAAGAACCCCCAGATTTGTAAACTTGTGAATGCTACGAATTGTCAGTGCACTTAAATATGTTCAAAACGCGGTAGATTGTCGTTTCGCCGATATGATGATTTTCATTTGCAATTAGCTTGAGCCGAAAAAACGGATAAATGCGAATTCGACCATTTTCGATTGCGAGTCCTTACAATGATGAGTAAATGGGTAAAAACTTAAATCATCAAAGTTAAAAAGAAGTGATTAAAGATTTTTAAAAGCGGATAAAAAACTTGATGTTATATTGATATTAAAAGAGAAAACTCCGGAGGAAACGGGTTTTAAATTGATTAACCACATTGGCGTTGATTTTAATACCATTAACATACCTATTATCCTCTTTGTTGGCGGCACTCACTTACCCCAGTCACATCGTTATCTATGCTCCCGGGGATTCGTTCCCTTGCCGTCGCGATGCATCTTGAAATCCATAAGGTATAAAATAGTGACAGTAAAGATAAAAAGCGGGCGTCAAAAGTGGTAAAAAAGCGGTTAAAACTTTCTAATGATTAAAATCAGTGGTTTAAAAAATGACTTTTAATAATAGTTTAAAACCTGCCCATTATAAAGTTATTAATGGAAACGGAGAAATGAAAATTGGTTTGGTTGTGTTTATATTTTCGGGGAAAAGATAAATGAAAATATGAGCCCGCTAATCTATTTTTTAGAATGAAGCGTTTTAATAACGTTTTCAATCGGAGAATAAAAATTTTTATAAACCCGTTAAATAATCGATGATAAAAAATCGATCCTGTAAATACGTCAGTTTAAACTTGTTTTACCTTGTTTTAACCCGTTGAATCGCGTTTCTTTGCTATGATTTGATTTAAACCATTTTCTCTTTTTATGTTTTTAACAGGCTAAAATCAGATTATTTCATTGTTTTTAAAAATTATTTTAGTGATTGGTCAATGCTTAAATACTTGTTAAACCGTTATAATCTTGGCGGGTTAATCCGTTAGCGATTTCACCGTCGTTGTATGAATGGTATTCCATTTTTTACAGGTTGACCTGACAAGTGATAGTAAAAACTATTAGTATTGGGAAAACGATCACTTTAGTTTGAAAACTATTTTCAGGGAAATAGAAATGTTACATGTACTTGCGTGGCCTGATCTGCTTATTTGCGTTTTTGTCATTTTCTTTGCTTATCTGGTTTTTGGTATGGCTGGCTTTGGTTCTGCACTTATTGCTAGTCCAATTCTGGCATTTTATATTCCTGTAGCGAAAATTGTTCCTATGCTCGCGTTGGTAGATTTAACCGCCGCAGTGATTAATATTACCAGAGAGGGTAAAAAATCAGAGTTTAGTGAGATCAGGTTAATGATTCCATTAATGATTGTCGGTAGCTTGATTGGCGCCGCCATTCTATTGATGGCCCGACCTGATGTTTTAGTTCTGGTGTTAGGGTTATTTGTTGTTTTCTATTCAATTTATTCACTATTTTTCAGTAAAACCTACCGTCAATTCCCCGCTAAAGCCGCTATTCCATTTGGTCTGAGTGGCGGTATTTTCAGTGCGTTATTTGGTAGTGGGGGTTTTCTTTATGCCATTTATCTAACCGGGCGGATATCAGATAAGCAAACTTTCAGGATCACTCAGACGACTTTAATTGGTTTCAGTACGCTAACGAGAGTGATTATTTTTGTTGTCATGGGTCTTTATCTGGATACCTCATTTTTGTTATTGATACTGGTATTTATTCCAGCCATGTTGTTGGGAATCTATTTTGGCCGCCAGGTGACTCTGAAAATCTCCAGAGAAACATTCTTGAAGTTTATCAATGTTATTGTATTGGCTTCAGGATTAATGCTGATATATCGTTATATATTTACTTTCTGAAATAGTAACCAATAATAATTAATATATTCAATATAATATCATTAATTCGTTGTTTTCAGCTCATTTCATATTTATTCTCTCTATTTTTGCTGGATAGATATAAATAAAATGAACAGTCGTGATTATAGAAATAATAATTTTTTTGCCATTTTTACTATTACCTCCAGTGTCGCTGTTATTGGCATTGTCATTGGTTTGACTATCCCAATGATAGCGTTACGCTTGAATAGCCAAGGTATTGATGAGTTGTACATTGGTTTAATTTCTGCGGCTCCAGCATTGGGGGTTCTTTTGAGTGCTCCGGTCGTCCAGAAAATTGTAGCGCGGGTAGGTAAGAAACACGCCATGATGATTGCAACAGGGGTTTCTGCTGGCAGTTTGTTCCCACTTTTGGGGTCGTTGCCGATGGAGTTGCTCTTTCCTCTGCGGCTAGTTACTGGTGCTGCTAACGGGTTAATGATCTGTCTGGGTGAAACCTGGATTAATGAGCTCTCTGAAGAGAAAAAACGCGGCAGGGTACTGGCTGTTTATACAACGGTTTTTACTATCAGTCAGTTGCTTGGTCCTTCTATCATTGCTTTTTATGGTATCGCAGATAAAACGCCGATACTGATTTGTACTCTGATCCATATCTTTTCACTGGCGCTCTTTGTCATGGTAGATCAGAAGAAAGGCGATGAGTTACCGCAACACGGTAAGAAATCCAATTTCTCTATTGTTCAATTTGTGAAGATTGCACCGGCGATCTGTGGTGGTGTGCTATTTTTTTCCTTTTTCGACGGGACCATTCTTTCTATGTTTCCCATCTACGGAATGAGTTGTGGGTATACCGAAGCTGTAGCTGCATTGATGATAAGTGTCATTCTTGCTGGTGATGCAGTGATGCAGCTCCCGTTTGGTTGGCTGGCGGATCATATGAATCGTATGCGCCTATATCAGATTTGTGGTGTAGCAACGCTCGGAGCAAGTGCATTATTGCCGTTTGTTATGACATATCAGTATCTTATCTGGCCTTTGTTGATTGTTTTAGGGGCAACCGCGGGGGCTATCTACACTATTGCATTGGTCCAAATTGGCCAGTATTTTTCAGGGAGTGAGCTGATGGTGGCTAATGCCGCGGCAGCTATGTTGTGGGGTATTGGGAGTTTGTTTGGGCCACTGCTTGCCGGTATAGCGAGTTCAGTGACGCCATCAGGTTTACCTGTTCTGCTTGTCATCATTGCAGCACTGTTTCTGGTTTCAACAATGGATCGGTTTAATCCACAAAGTAATAAAAGTAATAAAAGTAATAAAAGCTGAAGTATTCAGTCGATAATCGTACAGGTGTAAAAGCTGGCTGTGAATAGCAGTCAGCACTGAGTAAATCTTATGTTTTTTCAAAGGGCCGGTGAGTCGAATCCTAAGATTGAAACATTGCGATTAATGATTGTAAAAAGTTTAATCTCTGGAAGTCGTTCTTCTAATGTTTGGCTAAATAATACGGTTAGCTATTGATTTCGACACTATGATCACTGGATAATCTTTCGCCTCAAATTCTCTCACTGTTTTCTATTCTAAAAGCCAAACGATTGCTTTTATGATTTGTTGAACCGATTGGTGCAATGTTCATTAAATTGTTGTGTTATTAAGCAAGGTAATCGTTTTCGTTTGATGGGGAAGTGGAAGAAGTACCATGAACATAATGCAGGGGAATGACATGTTTGGCACTCAGGCACCAGTTAAATGCAAACTGGACAAGTATTTTAAATTGACTGAACGTGGCACAACGGTACGCCGTGAAATTCTGGCAGGGATCACAACTTTCTTGGCGATGGTTTATTCAGTCATCGTTGTACCGGGGATGTTAGGGCAGGCAGGGTTTCCCCATACTGCTGTCTTTATTGCGACTTGTTTGGTTGCCGGTTTTGGTTCTTTGTTAATGGGGCTGTGGGTTAACTTGCCAATGGCAATTGGTTGTGCAATTTCGTTGACTGCATTTACCGCTTTTAGTTTGGTTTTAGGACAGCAAATCACTATTCCGGTTGCACTCGGTGCGGTATTTCTGATGGGGTGTTTGTTTACAGTGATTTCTGTTACCGGTATTCGTTCTTGGATTTTACGCAATATACCAATGGGCATTGCGCATGGTGCAGGGATTGGTATTGGGCTATTTTTGTTACTGATTGCGTCAAACGGTGTTGGTCTGGTCATTAAGAACCCTCAGGAAGGTTTGCCTGTTGCTTTGGGGGCGTTCACCTCTTTTCCGGTTATGATGACTCTGCTTGGGCTGGCTGTTATTTTTGGCTTGGAAAAATTGAAAGTTCCCGGCGGTGTGCTGTTAGTGATCGTGGTGATTTCAGTTATTGGGCTGATTTTTGATCCGGCGGTGAAATATCAAGGGTTCTTTAAGATACCAAGTCTGGGAGATGACGGTCTGGCCCTGATTTTTAGTATGGATATTATGGGGGCTTTGCAGCCAATTGTGTTACCCAGTGTGTTGGCGTTAGTTATGACTGCGGTGTTTGATGCGACCGGTACCATCCGGGCGGTAGCAGGGCAAGGGAATCTGTTGGATAAAGGTGGACAGATTATTAACGGCGGTAAAGCGCTGACTGCCGATTCTGTTAGTAGTATTTTTGCCGGTGCTATCGGTGCTTCTCCGGCTGCGGTATATATCGAATCAGCTGCGGGTACCGCCGCCGGTGGTAAAACAGGTTTAACCGCAACAGTTGTCGGTATTCTGTTCCTGTTAATTTTGTTCTTTTCTCCACTTTCCTATCTTGTACCGGCCTATGCTACTGCGCCAGCGCTGATGTATGTTGGTCTGCTGATGCTGAGTAATGTTAGAAAGTTGGATTTCGATGATTTTGTTGGGGCGATGTCTGGTATGCTGTGTGCGGTCTTTATTGTTCTGACCTGCAATATTGTAACCGGTATTATGTTGGGTTTCAGTTCCCTCGTTGTTGGTCGTATCTGTTCCGGTGAATGGCGCAAATTGAATATCGGTACAGTGGTAATTACGATCGCTTTAGTAGCATTTTATGCTGGTGATTGGGCTATTTAATTGATTAAAAAGTGCGTAAGGTCTGTTCACCCTTGCGCATTTTGTCATTTCTTGCGATTACTTTTAAATTCTCAATTATTTCCCCTCTATTTATCTGGTTAGTTTACAATATTCCTGCAATTCTTTCGGATACGGCTCCGTGTGTATCTACCTTTTTCGATTGATTCAGTTACTTTAGTATTAAGATTTATTCTCACTGTTTTGTGTTAACGGGAAGAAAAAGAGTTTCAATCTGTATACCAACGGTTCTTAGGTAAATTGTAAGGGCAACATGGAAATATTCTTTACTATTCTGATCTTGATTTTGGTGGTTTCAGTTTCTGGTGTTCTGACTAAAGTGATTCCGTTCCGCATACCTCTGCCGTTAATGCAGATTGCAATGGGGGCATTGCTAGCTTGGCCACACTTTGGCTTACATGTTACTTTTAATCCTGAGCTATTTCTCGTTCTGCTAATTCCTCCTTTGTTATTCGTTGATGGCTGGAAAATGCCAACCAGAGAATTTTTCCAGTATGGACGGGAAATTTTCATACTGATGCTGGTATTGGTGCTGGTTACTGTTGTCGGTATTGGTTATCTGATTTACTGGCTGATGCCAGGTATTCCGTTAATTGCTGCTTTTGCCCTTGCTGCTGTGTTATCGCCAACAGATGCGGTGGCTTTATCATCCATTGTTGGAAAAAGGCGTATGCCTAAGCGCATGATGAATGTGATGGAAGGGGAAGCGTTAATGAACGATGCTTCCGGCCTGGTAGCCTTAAAGTTCGCTGTCGCGATAGCAATGGGAACGATGGCATTTTCGGTTACTGGCATGACCATAGAATTCTTCAAAGTTGCTATTGGCGGTTTGTTATCCGGTATTGCAGTAACCTGGTTGTACAGTAAATCCCTGCGCTTAATGAATCGTTGGAGCGGTGGCGATCCGGCAACCCAAATTGTTTTCATGTTGCTGTTGCCGTTTGCTTCTTATCTGATTGCAGAACATATTGGCGTTTCCGGTATCCTTGCCTCGGTTGCCGCAGGTATGACGATCAGTAAATCTGGGGTCATCCGTAATGCTCCGTTGGCAATGCGTTTGCGTGCTGATAGTGTCTGGTCAATGCTGGCGTTCGTGTTTAACGGCCTGGTGTTTATCATGTTGGGCCTGCAACTGCCGGGGATCTGGCAAACTTCCGTTATACAGGCAGAAATTGATCCAACCGTTGAAACTTGGATGCTGTTCGCCGCGGTCGCAGTGATTTATGGAGCCCTGCTATTACTGCGTTTCTGCTGGTTATGGCTGATGAAGAATATCAGCAAAGTTTTTATGAAAAAAAATCCACTGAATTTTGCGACTTATACCACTCGTGAATTATGGCTGGCATCTTTTGCCGGAGTTCGCGGTGCAATCACTCTTGCTGGTGCACTGTCTGTTCCTCTATTTCTGGCGGATGGTACGCCATTCCCGGCACGTTATCAGCTTATCTTTATTGCCGCAGGGGTCATCCTGTTCTCGTTGTTAATTGGTGTCCTCTCTTTGCCATTCCTGTTACGGGGAATGCAAACTTCCGATAAGGAGGCCGATATCAGTGAAGTCAGAATGGCACGGGCCGCTATGGCGGAAGTGGCGATTGTTAGTATGAATAAGATGGAAGAGCGTCTTTCTGCTAGCCCCGAAGAGCAGTTGGATGCTGAGGTGATTACTGAGGTTGCTTCTAGGGTCATTGGCTATTTGCGTCGCCGTACTGTGGGGCAGGATGAGATAGAACATAACCTGCTAGTGGAAGATTTGGAACGTCGTTTTCGTCTGACTGCATTAAGGGCAGAGCGTGGTGAGTTGTATCATCTGCGTGCAACTAGAAAAATCAGTAATGAGACACTTCAAACCTTGCTGCATGATTTGGACTTACTCGAAGCGCTATTGGTACAGAAAGAGCATTGATATCCTGTAATTTGTTGGTTGTCACGATCATCTTGTGAACCGCCTTGTTCAGCCTGATCGGTGGATATTTCGCCTGTCAGGTTGATAGCTGATTCTATACCCGTCATCTTTCAAGTTGCCTCTTTGTTGGCTGCACTCACTCACCCCGGTCACATCGTTATCTATGCTCCCGGGGATTCGCTCCCTTGCCGTCGCGATCCATCTCGAAATCCATTGGGTATATAGTGTTTACTCGTATCTGGCTGGTGGTATTGGTTTTCCTGCCGTAGATACCGGAACCTCTTGGCAATGATGAATAATATGTTGGCTCCGGTGGAATGGCTGATCAATTTACCATTGAGGGGAGTTTGGTTGCTGTGTTGTTATGGGGTCACCGACGTTTATTTTTGAAATTCCTTTTACGAATGGCAGATTATCCATCGCGTGTTGACGTGCGGAATGGATAAATGCGTCAATCTCAGGTTGGTGCTGTTCGCCTTGACGGACGGCAGCGTACAGCCTGCTCCATAAACCTTCTCCCAGTGTTTTAGTTACCACTAACTCTTGCCTTTCAAATGTCTCAACAACCCAATGTGGCAGAGCCGCGATTCCCATGCGGGCAGCGACCATTTGGATCAGTAACAGGGTGTTATCCACATTTTTCAACGTAGGGACAACCCCCGCCGGTTGCAAGAAACGTCGCCAGATATCGAATCTCTGACGTTGAACGGGATAGATCATCAATGTCTCATCAATTAAATCTTTTGGCTGGATGTGCAGTTTATTGGCCAGAGGATGATCCGGAGCAACAACCAGTTTGACCTCATAATCAAATAGCGGTGTGTAGTGCAAATGACTCTCAGGGAGAATATCTGATGTCAAAACGACATCTAATTCTCGTTGCTGTAATGCAGGTTGTGGATCAAAAGTGACGCCGGATTTGAAATCCACATTGACTTGTGGCCAGGTTTCTCGGAAATGCTTGAGTGCAGGTGTCAGCCATTGAATACAACTATGACATTCAATAGCGATACGCAGATTTGTTTGGCCCGGCTCTTTACATTCGCGCAGTGCATTTTGAACCAGAGGGAGCACTTGTTCTGCTAGTCGTAATAAAACTTCACCCTGTGGCGTGAAACGAAGCGGTTGACTTTTACGAATGAACAACCGGAAGCCAAGGCGATGTTCAAGATCGCTGAACTGATGAGACAACGCGGATTGTGTTTGATGCAGATGATTGGCTGCCGCCGCTAATGAACCAAAATGACTCAATGATTGTAATGTTTTTAGATGTTTTATTTCGATCATGAGAAACCTTCAGGATGATAATGAATAAATTGCGCTTGTGGTTTATACCTTACCTGTTGATTATGGATGTGTAAACATCTAGATGGCTAAAATGACGGGATAATGAAATGACGATTATTAATCACACACTTGGCTTTCCACGTATCGGTTTGAAAAGAGAACTCAAAAAGGCTCAGGAAAACTATTGGGCAGGGAAAATTTCTCAGCAAGAATTATTGGAAACTGGCCGTGAGTTACGTGCCCGTCACTGGGAACAACAAAAGCAGGCTGGTGTTGATTTAGTGCCGGTTGGTGATTTCGCTTGGTATGATCATGTTCTAACCACCAGTTTACTACTCGGTAATGTGCCACCGCGTCACCAGAATCCAGATGGCACGATTGATCTAGATACACTGTTCCGTATTGCTCGCGGTCGTGCGCCGACGGGTGAACCTGCTGCTGCCGCCGAAATGACTAAATGGTTTAATACTAACTACCATTATATCGTGCCGGAATTTCAGCAAGGGCAGGAATTTAAGCTGAGTTGGACTCAGTTACTAGAAGAAGTGGATGAAGCCTTATCTCTGGGCCATCAAGTGAAACCCGTTTTACTGGGGCCGATAACTTATCTGTGGTTGGGTAAAGTGAAAGGTCAGGTATTTGATCGTCTCTCTTTATTGCAAGATATTCTTCCTGTTTATCAGCAAGTATTAGCTGAGTTAGCTAAACGTGGTATCGAATGGGTTCAGATTGATGAACCTGCGCTGGTACTGGAACTGCCAGCAGAGTGGTTGGCAGCTTATCCGGTTGCTTATCAGGCACTGCAAGGACAGGTTAAATTATTGCTGACTACCTATTTCGATAGCATTGGTCACAATCTAGAAACGATTAAATCTTTGCCGGTACAAGGGCTACATGTGGATCTGGTTGCTGGTCAGGATGATATCGCGCAACTGCATGAGTCATTGCCGAAAGAGTGGGTGCTTTCCCTTGGTGTGATTAATGGTCGTAATGTATGGCGTGCTGATTTAACCGCTAAGCATCAGCTAATTAAGCCATTGGTAGGTAGCCGTACACTGTGGATCGGTTCTTCCTGTTCTCTTCTGCATAGCCCTATTGATCTGAGTGATGAGACTGCGCTTGATGCAGAGGTGAAAAGCTGGTTTGCGTTCGCATTGCAGAAATGTGAGGAACTGGCTTTGCTGACTGCGGCATTGAATCAGCCAGATGGCAGTAAACAAGCAGAATTGGATGCTTACAGTGCGCCAATCCGTGCGCGTCGTGAATCTAAACGGGTGAATAATCAGGCTGTTACTGAGCGCCTTGCGGAAATTAATCCACAGGACAGTGAGCGTAATCAGCCATACCTACAGCGGGCGGAAATACAGCGTCAGCGCTATAACTTGCCATTGTGGCCGACAACAACCATTGGATCATTCCCGCAAACGACGGAAATTCGTGGCTTGCGTTTGGATTTCAAAAAAGGTCGGGTAGATGGCGCCAGTTATCGTACCAATATCTGTGAACATATTAAGCAGGCAATTAACGAACAAGAACGTTTAGGATTAGATGTATTGGTTCATGGCGAAGCTGAACGTAACGACATGGTGGAGTACTTCGGTGAACACCTCGACGGTTTTGTCTTTACGCAGAATGGTTGGGTTCAGAGCTATGGTTCCCGTTGCGTTAAGCCACCAGTGATTATTGGTGACGTCAGCCGTCCTGAAGCTATCACGGTAGAATGGGCTAAATATGCTCAATCGTTGACGGAGAAACCTGTCAAAGGGATGTTAACTGGGCCGGTGACAATTCTCTGTTGGTCATTCCCAAGGGAAGATGTCAGCCGTGAGACGATTGCTAAACAGATTGCATTGGCATTGCGTGATGAAGTGGACGATTTGCAAGAAGCGGGTATTGGTATCATCCAGATTGATGAGCCAGCATTGCGGGAAGGTTTACCGCTGCGCCGGGAAGAGTGGCAAGCCTATCTTGATTGGGCGGTAGAAGCATTTAAATTGAATGCGGCAATTGCTAAAGATGACACACAGATTCACACTCATATGTGTTATTGCGAGTTCAATGACATCATGCCTTCCATCGCGGCATTAGATGCGGACGTGATTACCATTGAAACTTCCCGTTCAGATATGGAGCTGTTGGATTCATTCGAAAACTTCTCTTATCCGAATGAGATTGGGCCGGGTGTTTATGACATTCATTCACCTAACGTACCGAGTGTTGAATGGATTGAAGCACTGTTACGTAAAGCGGCTGATCGTATTCCGGTCGAACGCTTGTGGGTTAACCCGGATTGTGGCCTGAAAACCCGTGGTTGGACTGAAACTCGCCAGTCACTAGCAAACATGGTACAAGCGGCGAAACGTCTCCGTGAATCAGTGAAATAACTCATCCAATAATTTGCCTGTCATCTTTAATGGGTGATGGGCATTTTTCATAAAATAATCTTTCTTTTTGCAATAGCACATAGCGGTGCGGCTTGGCTGGGATCTTTTCTATTACCAAACTTTTAGTAACTTATATATGCCATATTGGTATTTGAAAAAATACATTTTATTAACAAAATAACCCGGGTAGTAACAAGATGGAAGCATTGTAATAGAAACTTAATAATTAAAGAGAGGATTATATGGATGTTAATAATTTGCAAGGTAAGAAAAGTAGCTCTCGAAGAAATTTTTTAAAAAGTAGCGCTGTTATTACGGCGACGGCTGCACTTGCTCCGATGAATTTAGCTCGTGCGGAAGCAAAGTTATCCCCACAACATGGAATAGGCGTATGTACGCTTGCGCCAGAGCAGATATCAGGGCCATATTTCCGAAATGACAAAATTGTAAGAAGGGATATTACTGATTCAGAATTAGGAATACCTTTTTTATTGAAGATTACTGTCATAGATGAAAAAACATGTAAACCCGTTGATAATTTATTTGTTGATATCTGGCATTGTAATAGTCGGGGGAAATATTCTGGTTGGAGTTATATTAGCCCCGATGTAGTCCCTAACGTTGCTGGAGTAGCTTCTATCAATAGAACTGATGATAAAAATTTTCTAAGAGGAGCTCAACCATCGGATAAAAATGGGATAGTTAATTTTACGACTATTTATCCTGGGTTTTATGCAGGTAGAGCGACTCATATTCATATTGCAATCAGAAAATTGAGTACAGATATCACTGACAAAGAGCACTTTGCTTTTGTTGGTCAAATGTATTTTCCAGAAGCAATCAATACAGAGGTTTATAAATATGATCTGTATTCAAATCGGAGGGTAATAAGAACCAAAAATAATGAGGATGAATATTTTAAAAATATGAATGGTCATCTTTCAGAAATAAAAATAACAAAAATAGATGAATATGATATTAACCGTGGGATACTAGGTGAAATAGTTTTATCAATAGGCTTGGAAAATATATCTAATTTCATAACTAAAGATGATTTATATTCCCATACGGTATGAGCAGTTTTGTTGAGTAAGCTAAATTTCAATGTAATAACAGTTGAAATTATAAAGTAACCTATGTAAATAATGCGCTGGTTAATAATTTAATAAAGTATCAGGTATTTAATATTTACATATATACCCTATGGATTTCAAGATGCATCGCGACGGCAAGGGAGTGAATCCCCGGGAGCATAGGTAACTATGTGACTGGGGTGAGCGAGTGCAGCCAACAAAGAGGCAACTTGAAAGATGACGGGTATAGATATTGTGCAGGTACAGAGAGAATTATCTTTACTATTTGATTGATATTATCAGTAGAGCATACTGTCTGTGCCTGTCATTTTCTCAGAGGAAAGCTTTCAGTCCCGCAAGCAGAATGTCAAATTAATGAGCTGTGTCTCCATTATTGGCGATATCTTCACTGTTTTTTAATGCTTCATCGATAGCAATTTCCAGCGCTGTTATAACTGTTTCTAGGGCCATACTTGGCGTTCCTGAGTGTCGTCATAGTAGTCATAGTAATAGTGCCCTTATATGGTGGAAAGAGTCTAATATCTAAACAATATGCATCCTATAAAAAGACAACTGTGATATTTATATTTGGTAATTGTTTTATTTTTGTTGAAAATATAATTGTAATATGTTGGTAAATAAGCAAGAAAAATTATTTATTAGCTATAGAAGTAAAATACAGTTAATTTTTTAATATGTTCATCATAAGAAAAAGTTATTTTAAAAATAGTCCAGTTTATTGCGTTGTTGATTTATAAATGTTAGGAGAGTATTTTAATAACGACGGTGATTTATATTTGATTAAATTGATAGTTTATTGGAAATATTTTGTTTTATGACCGGGTTATGAAATGATAATTTTTTCTTTGTGATGGGATGGATATTAACCTCTATTAACTCTCAAGGAGAAAATATTTCGATGAGATAATCTGTGATATATTTTTCTCGATACGTTATGAAACATAAATATAGCTAAACAATGGATTGTTTTTCCATAATATGAACTCATTCAAGTTAGTTTATGGACGGAAGAAAACGCCCTGTTTTTTTACCTGTTTCATGGTTATTTTGTGATTTATGTTTCAAAATAATGTATGTTTTTCTTTTTTATATTACTTTGAAGTGACATTTATCACTAAAAGATGTCTATACCCAATGGATTTCAAGATGCATCGCGACGGCAAGGGAGCGAATCCCCGGGAGCATAGATAACTATGTGACCGGGGTGAGAGAGTGCAGCCAACAAAGAGGCAACTTGAAGGATAACGGGTATAAATGCCCAATACAGTAGATCTCAACTAATTTCATTATAAATTCTTCTTGCTGAGGAGTCTGATATGTCTGATGTATTTCACTTAGGTCTGACCAAAAACGATCTGCAAGGCGCAACTTTAGCTATTGTTCCGGGTGATCCGAAACGTGTGGAAAAAATCGCAAGATTGATGGATAACCCAGTTCATCTCGCTTCTTTACGTGAATTTACGTCATGGCGGGCAGAAATTGATGGTAAAGCGGTCATTGTGTGCTCTACGGGTATCGGAGGCCCATCAACCTCTATTGCTGTTGAAGAATTAGCGCAATTAGGGGTGCGTACTTTTTTACGTATCGGCACAACAGGCGCAATTCAGGAAAATATCAATGTTGGTGATGTGTTGGTGACTACCGCGGCTGTTCGTTTGGATGGTGCCAGCCTGCATTTTGCTCCGATGGAATTTCCGGCGGTTGCCGATTTTGAGTGTACGACGGCTCTGTACGAAGCAGCAAAAGATTTGGGTGCAACGGTACATGTGGGGGTAACAGCCTCTTCCGATACTTTTTATCCCGGTCAGGAGCGTTACGATACCTATTCTGGCCGTGTTGTGCACCGTTTCAAAGGTTCAATGGCTGAATGGCAGGCGATGGGGGTCATGAATTATGAAATGGAATCGGCAACTTTGTTGACGATGTGTGCAAGCCAGGGGCTGCGTGCGGGTATGGTTGCCGGTGTTATTGTTAACCGTACTCAGCAGGAGATTCCTAATGTTGAATTACTTGAGAAAACCGAAAGTAATGCATTGGGGATTGTCGTAGAAGCTGCTCGCCGTTTGTTGTAAATCATATTTTTTGGGCCGGAATATTCCGGCTCACTCTTATTTTAAATAGAAATCTGTTAATGTCTTAACACCTCAAAATTGATTAAGAGTCATCATGATCACAACATCTTTATTGCATCCATCAGTGCTTCCCCTCAATGGAGGGATTAATTTTCGTGATTTAGGCGGTAAAAAAGTCGCGAGTGGTGGAAAAATCAAATCAGGTTTGCTTTTCCGTTCTGGTTCTCTGGATCGTTTAACAGAAAAAGACCAATCTTTCCTGGCAAATAAAAATCTTTTTCAAATCATAGACTATCGTGATATCAGTGAAATAGCGGATAAGCCAGATTTGGTATGGAATGGCGCTAATTATCATCATGCTCCGGCCAATCCATTATCTGATGAAGTAAATGCAAATCTGGAAAAATTGGCGTCAGAGATGTTGGAACAATTTAATCCGCGGGCATTTATGTTCCGTCTTTATGAATTATTGCCTCTGAAAAATTCAGCTTATAAGACATTAGTTAAATTACTTCAACAACCGGAAAAAGGTGGGATAGTCCAGCATTGCGCGGTAGGTAAAGACAGAACCGGTGTAGGTTCTGCGCTGGTATTGTTTGCTTTGGGGGCTGATTTGGATACGGTAATGGAAGATTATTTAGTGACTAATTGCACTCTGGCTCCTTATCGTGAATATTTGTTAAATGAGCATGCGAAAACCATGAGTGACGATGTGGTTGATAAATTCGCTTATGTTTATTCCGTGAGAGAAGAGTTTTTAATGACGGCATTAAACAGTATTAACCAGCATTATGGCAGTGTAGATATATGGCTGGAGAAAGATCTTGGTCTTGATTTTACTGCTCGTAAGAAATTACAAGATTATTTCCTTGAATAAAGAGTTGGTTTAATTCTGGTTAATACAGCGGTGGTTAAATTGAATGTGTATACCCGTTATCTTTCAGTTGCCTCTTTGCTGGCGGTACTCGCTCACCCCGGTCACATCGTTAGCTATGCTCCCGAGGATTCACTCCCTTGTCGTCGCGATGCATCTTGAAATCCAGGGGATATTAATCAATATAGGAATATGAATTTGAGTCTTCATGAAATAGTTGATCTGGTAATCGCTTTTGTTAAAGCTCATGATACTTGGATCATGCCGATTGTTTTCTTGCTCGCTTTTGGTGAATCTCTGGCTTTTTTCTCCTTGTTATTACCTGCAACAATCATATTGCTTGGGTTGGGGGCATTAATAGGTGAAAGTGGCCTTAATTTCTGGCCAATTTGGTTGGCAGCCGCAGCAGGGGCTTTTTTGGGCGATTGGGTATCTTATATTGTAGGTGCCCATTTTAAAGGTGATGTTGGTAAAATTTGGCCGATTTCCCGTAAACCACAATTACTGACACGAGTACACCATTTCTTTGAACGTTGGGGTATTTGGAGCATTTTCTTTGGTCGATTCTTTGGGCCGTTCCGGGCAATTGTGCCATTAGTCGCGGGTATTTGTGCCATGCCATTGCGTTATTTCCAGATAGCGAATATCTGTTCCGCACTAATCTGGTCTTTTGGGGTATTAGCGCCAGGCGCATTTGGTTTGCAATGGTTAGTGAAATGGGTGAGTTAATTGAGAGCGGCTTCGCAGACTGAACCATCTGTATAAATCATTCTGGACATCTATACAGTGGCAATTTAGTTTATCTGGTCTAAGCATTAGATAGAGGAAATACCGGTGGG
Organism: Photorhabdus africana; assembly: GCF_035181445.1. Classification (NCBI taxonomy): domain Bacteria; kingdom Pseudomonadati; phylum Pseudomonadota; class Gammaproteobacteria; order Enterobacterales; family Morganellaceae; genus Photorhabdus; species Photorhabdus africana. The sequence goes on along the minus strand of NZ_JAXBVE010000046.1, from coordinate 18,632 downwards.
TATCCAGTTGTTATATGCGTTGATAGGTGCTCTTGGCGGCCTATTGGGCGGTGGTATTCTCGTTTGGTTCTCCGTTCATCAACGTATTCAACAGCAAGAGCTGGAATTACGGAAATTGGACAGCCAGCTTGCTGTTGCTAATGAGAAAATTGAACAATCTGCTTATTGGCGGGCTGAATGCGAACAGTTAAACCAGGAATTGCGGGCTCAGAGAGAAGTCAATAGCGTGCAAGAATCTGAACTGCGGGAAGTGACGACACGCTTGGAAGAGAGTCGCCTTGCGGCTGAAGAGAAACAGCGGTTGCTGATCAACAGCGAACTACGTTTGAATGCTCAATTTGAGAATTTGGCTAATCGTATTTTTGAACAAACGGGTCGCCGTACTGATGAACAAAATCGGCAGAGTCTCAATACGCTTTTAGCGCCATTTCGTGAACAGCTTGATGGCCTTCATCGGCAGGTGCAGGAGAGTTTTGGTCAGGAAGCCCGTGAACGGCATACTCTTGCACATGAAATCCGTAATTTACAGCAACTGAATGTCCAGATGGCACAGGAAGCGATTAATCTGACAAATGCCCTTAAAGGTAATAATAAAATTCAGGGGGATTGGGGAGAAGTTGTGTTATCCCGTATTCTGGAAGCCTCTGGTTTACGAGAAGGGCATGAGTTTTGTACTCAGGTCAGTATCAAGGTAGAGGGTAACCGCCGTTTCCAACCCGATGTTATTGTTCATTTGCCGCAAGGGAAAGATGTGGTCATTGATGCCAAAATGTCGCTGGTCGCTTATGAGCGTTATTTTAACAGTGGCGATCGGCATCAGCAGGAGTTAGCCCTTCAAGAACATATCGACTCGATTAAAGGTCATATTCGTGGTTTGAGCCGCAAAGATTACCAACAGTTGCCTGGGTTGAAATCGTTGGACTATGTATTGATGTTTATTCCGGTTGAACCCGCTTATTTGGTTGCGCTTAATAGGGCCCCTGAGCTGCTTGATGAAGCACTTAAACACAATATTATGCTAGTTAGCCCATCAACATTGTTGGTTGCTGTGCGTACTATTAATAACTTGTGGCGCTATGAGTATCAAAGCCAAAATGCGCGTTTAATCGCCGATAAGGCTGCCCGCATGTACGATAAAATGCGCTTGTTTGTCGATGACATGCAAGGTTTGGGGCAAAGCTTGGATAAGGCTCAACTTAATTATCGACTGGCAATGAAAAAGCTGACTGAGGGACGTGGCAACCTGATAAGTCAGGCGGAGAGTTTTCGTAATTTAGGTGTTGAGGTGAAACGTCCGATTGATCCCGAACTGGTTGATAAGGCCAGCCAACCATTCTGTGCTAATGATTAATACCAAGATAGGGTTTTATCTGAAAGGCTGATACACTTTTATAATGCTTTGAATAAAAAATGGGCAAATAACATGGTAGACCAAACGAAACAAACCACACATTTTGGTTTCCGTACTGTAGCAAAGGATGAAAAAGCCGGCATGGTGGCTGATGTGTTTCATTCTGTTGCAGCGAAATACGATTTAATGAATGATTTAATGTCGTTTGGTATCCATCGTATATGGAAACGTGTGGCTATTGATGCCAGTGGGGTGCGCCGAGGTCAGAGGATACTTGATTTAGCTGGTGGTACCGGAGATCTGACCGCCAAATTTTCTCGTATAGTTGGTGAAAAAGGCGAAGTTGTTCTTGCTGATATCAATGAATCTATGCTGAAGGTTGGGCGTGAGAAATTACGTGATGTTGGTATTGTTGGTAATGTCAGCTATGTGCAGGCCAATGCGGAAGCGTTGCCTTTCCCTGATAACTATTTTAATTGCATCACTATCTCTTTTGGTTTGCGTAATGTTACCGAAAAAGAAAAAGCCCTGCGTTCTATGTTTCGGGTGTTGAAGCCGGGTGGGCGTTTATTGGTACTTGAATTTTCTAAACCTTTGTTCGCGCCGTTAAGCAAAGCGTATGATGCTTATTCTTTCCATGTGCTGCCAAAAATTGGTCAGGTTTTTGTGCAGGATGCTGATAGTTATCGTTATCTGGCGGAATCCATCCGTATGCATCCTGATCAGGATACGCTTAAAACGATGATGGAAGAGGCTGGCTTTGAACAGGTGACTTATACCAATATGACTGGCGGCATTGTTGCACTACACAGAGGTTTTAAATTTTGAGATGGAAAGACCATCACTGAGTACAGTTATTAATTCCACACTTACGCCGGTTTTAACCGCAGTGATGGAAACATCGTTGAATTACCTGTTGTACCGTGAACCTGTGTTAAGGCCAGCCCGTATGCGGCTGGTGGACAAAGTTTTGTCGATCGAATTAAAAGAAATGAACACACCACTCACATTGGTGTTTAGTGAAAAACAGGTGGACGTATTAAGCCAATGGGGCGAATCTGCCGATTGCACTGTTAAAACTCACTTTTCTGCTTTGCTTAAACTACGGGATCGCCGACACATTTCCAAATTGCTCAATAGCGGTGAAATGGTTATTGAAGGGGATATGCAGGTTGTTCAGCAATGGTCTGCTTTGTTAGATATGGTTGAATGGGATTTGGCCCATTATCTTTCTCCTTATTTCGGGGATATCGCTGCCGAAAGTATTAGCCAAGTCCTTAAAAAAGGATTTCAGTGTGTTTCCGGTTCAATGGAATGCCAGAAAAATTATCTGGCGGAAGCGTTAACGGAAGAATGGAAACTGGCTCCAAATCAGCTTGAAGTGGCTTATTTCAGTGAAGAAGTTAGCATGTTGGCCAAAGATATCGAGCAAATAGAACAACGATTGGTAGTATTAGAGGGAAAATATGACTCCAGGTGAATTAAGGCGCCTTTATTTGATCATACGGGTTTTTCTTTCTTACGGATTAGATGAGCTAATTCCTCGGATTCGTTTAACCTGGCCTCTTCGTTTTGGTCGTTATTTATTGTTCTGGATCCCAAATAGACATAAAGATAAATCACTTGGGGAGAGATTACGGCTTGCCTTACAGGAATTAGGGCCTGTTTGGATTAAATTTGGACAGATGCTTTCAACGCGGCGTGATCTGTTTCCTCCAGCAATAGCGGATCAACTCGCATTGTTGCAAGACCGAGTTGCCTCTTTTGATGGTGCTCTGGCGCGTCAATATATTGAAACCGCTTTAGGGGGGCCACTGGAAACTTGGTTTGATGATTTTGAACCTGTTGCTCTGGCTTCTGCTTCAATTGCTCAGGTCCATACTGCTCGGTTAAAAGAGAATGGACAGGAAATTGTTATCAAAGTCATCCGCCCTGATATTCTGCCGATTATCAAAGCGGATATCCGGTTAATGTACCGTCTGGCTAATTGGGTACCAATGTTATTACCCGATGGACGCCGTTTACGTCCTCGTGAAGTTGTGCGGGAATACGAGAAGACGTTAATTGATGAACTGAATTTGCTGCGTGAAGCGGCTAATGCAATTCAACTCCGCCGTAATTTCGAAAATAGCTCAACGCTTTATGTACCGGAAATTTATCCTGATTATTGCCGTGAAAATGTTCTGGTAATGGAGCGGGTTTATGGTATCCCTGTTTCTGATATTGAAGCATTGGAAGCGCAGAATACCAATATGAAATTGCTGGCCGAACGGGGCGTACAGGTCTTTTTTACACAGGTTTTTCGCGATAGCTTCTTCCATGCCGATATGCATCCGGGAAATATTTTTGTCAGCTATGAACGTCCTGAAGATCCGTTTTATATTGGTATTGATTACGGTATTGTTGGTTCTCTTAATAAAGATGATAAACGTTATCTGGCTGAGAATTTTATTGCTTTCTTTAATCGTGATTACCGGAAAGTTGCTGAGCTTCATGTGGATTCAGGCTGGGTTCCTGGTGATACCAATGTTGAGGATTTTGAATTTGCAATCCGTACGGTTTGTGAGCCAATATTTGAGAAGCCACTTGCTGAAATTTCATTTGGTCATGTACTTCTGAATCTATTTAATACTGCACGTCGTTTTAATATGGCAGTGCAGCCTCAGTTAGTTCTTCTACAAAAGACACTTTTGTATGTAGAAGGCTTAGGACGGCAGCTTTATCCACAGCTTGATTTGTGGAAAACAGCAAAACCGTTTCTGGAGGAGTGGTTGCATAGCCAGGTTGGATTGCCCGCTGTTATCCGGGCGTTGAAAGAAAAGGCGCCTTATTGGGCAGAAAAGTTGCCAGAACTACCTGAATTAGTGTATGACAGTCTTCAGCAGCATAAACAATTGCAGGTGAGTATTGAGAAGTTATCAGGTCATTTGAAAGGGCAACAGATAAAACAGCGGCAGTCGCAGTACTTACTTGGTGTTGGTGCGACATTGTTTCTCTGTGGCAGCCTGTTTTTGTTGTCTGGCTTAGCAAATATTCCTTGGTTGTTTATAGGCGCGGGTACCGTTTCATGGTTGTTTGGCTGGTGTCGTCTGAATAAAATTGAGTAAAATTTGTCTTAGGGCGGATTTTTTTGAAGGTCGGTTATAGTTCGTCGTGTATATATACCCTAAAGATTTCAAGATGCATCGCGACGGCAAGGGAGTGAATCCTGGGAGCATAGATAACGATGTGACCGGGGTGAGCGAGTGCAGCCAACAAAGAGGCAACTTGAAAGATAACGGGTATAATGAGCTATTAAAATAATTCCTGTTAAATAGAGGTAAATCAGAATGGGCGGTATAAGCATTTGGCAGTTACTCATTATTGCGGTCATTGTGGTGCTATTGTTCGGCACGAATAAACTCCGCACTTTAGGTTCTGATCTTGGGGCATCTATTAAAGGTTTTAAAAAGGCGATAGGGGATGATAATCAGCCTCAACAGGCTCAAAAAACCAGTAGTGATGCCGATTTTGAGACTAAAAACATTACTGAAAAACAATCTGTCGCTCAATCTGAAACATCTGAGAGCAAAAACAAAGAGCAGGTATAAACCGTGTTTGACATTGGTTTTGGTGAGCTGCTGCTGGTTATGGTCATTGGCTTGGTGGTTTTGGGGCCAGAACGGCTACCGGTGGCAGTAAAAACGGTTGCTGGTTGGATCAGGGCACTGCGCTCTTTAGCTGCTAACGTCCAAAATGAGTTGGCCCAAGAGCTGAAATTGCAGGAGCTCCAGGAAAGCCTGAAAAAAGTTCAAGAAGAAGCGGGATTGCAGAATTTATCCCCGGAACTAAAAGCTTCGATGGATGAGCTAAAAGAAGCTGCCGAGTCTTTGAAAAAAGCATACCAAAATGAACCTGATGCAGGGAGTATGAAAGCATCAGAAATAAATGAGGTGGCACAAAAGCCGACAGCGTCTCAGGTTGTGGCTTCATCTGGACCTTCTGCTCTAGTGGATGATCAAGCTGCTTCTGCAACGAAGAAAAAAATTTCCGATTAAGTTAATGGTGAACACTAAAACATGGCTGTTGATGATACTCAACCACTTATCAGTCACCTTATTGAACTGCGTAAGCGAATTCTAAACAGTTTACTTACTGTATTAGTGGTTTTTTTAGCATTGGTTTATTTTTCTAACGACATCTATCAGATGATTTCTGCACCTTTGATTAAGCAGTTGCCTCAAGGTGCCAGTATGATAGCGACAGATGTTGCTTCTCCCTTTTTTACGCCAATAAAACTGACCATTATGGTGTCAATATTCGTATCTGCGCCTATGGTTCTCTATCAAGTATGGGCATTTATTGCCCCTGCGTTATATAAGCATGAACGCCGCTTGATGATCCCTCTGCTTGTTTCCAGTAGCCTGTTATTTTATTTGGGGATGGCATTTGCTTATTTTGTTGTATTTCCGATAGCTTTTGGATTCTTTGCTAAAACGGCGCCTGAAGGGGTGCTGATTGCAACGGATATCAGTAACTACTTAAGCTTTGTCATGGCACTGTTTATGGCCTTTGGTATCTCTTTTGAAGTCCCCGTTGCCATTATTTTATTATGTTGGAGTGGGGTAGTCACACCCGAATCTTTGAAGAAAAAACGTCCGTATATTTTGGTAGGGGCCTTTGTTGTTGGCATGTTGTTAACGCCGCCGGATGTTTTCTCGCAAACCTTGCTGGCTATTCCTATGTATCTGCTGTTTGAACTGGGGATTTTGCTCTCCCGTTTTTATACCGGACAGCGGAAATTGGGGGATCGTTCAGAGGAAGATGAGCAGGAAGCGCCAGAAGTGAATACGGAAAAGTGATAATAGTAATCTTAACATGTTGTTCTGTAGTGCTAAGATAATGAGCACGAAGCGATAGCATATTAATTAACCCAGCGCGAGTGCGCTGGGTTTGAGTTAGGAGAGCTATATGAGCTATGCATTTCCAGGAACTTTCCCTGGTCGACGTATGCGCCGGTTGCGCTGTCATGATTTTTCCCGCCGTCTGGTTGCTGAAAACCAATTAACTGTTAATGATTTAATCTATCCTGTATTTGTGATGGAGGGCACTAATCGTCGTCAAGAAGTGCCCTCTATGCCAGGGGTATATCGTCTGACGATGGATCTTTTGCTGAAAGAAGCTGAAGAGATTGCACGATTGGGGATTCCTGTATTGTCTCTGTTCCCCGTTATTGAAGCAGATAAAAAATCTCTGGATGCGGAAGAAGCTTATAACCCTGATGGGTTGGTTCAGCGTACGGTTCGTGCGCTGAAAAATGCCATTCCTGAACTAGGATTGCTGACTGATGTGGCATTAGATCCATTCACTACACATGGTCAGGATGGGATCATTGATCAAGATGGTTATGTGATGAATGATATAACCAAAGAGATTTTGGTCAAACAGGCATTGTCACATGCAGAAGCTGGTGCTGAGATTGTGGCACCTAGCGACATGATGGATGGGCGTGTTGGTGCAATCCGTGAACTGTTTGAAACGGAAGGACATGTAAATACTCAAATTATGGCTTACTCTGCTAAGTATGCTTCTGGTTATTACGGCCCATTCCGTGATGCAATCGGTTCAAATCGTAATTTGAAAGGGGGCAATAAAAAAACCTATCAGATGGACCCTGCGAATAGTGATGAAGCATTGCAGGAGATTGCACAGGATTTGCAGGAAGGCGCTGACACTGTAATGGTAAAACCAGGTATGCCCTATCTGGATGTTATTCGTAGGGTAAAAGATACATTTGGTGTACCAACCTTTGCTTATCAAGTATCTGGCGAATATGCCATGCACATGGCTGCTATTCAGAATGGTTGGTTACAGGAACAGGTAATTGTGGAGTCTCTGTTATGTTTCAAGCGTGCAGGAGCCGACGGTGTACTGACCTATTTTGCGAAACAGGTTGCTCAACAGTTATATGAACAGAAGCGTTAATATTTGATTAAAAACGGGCGAATGCAAATTCTGCCCGTTTTTTGTTTGGTTAAATTTTCATAAACTGCTTATTATCAAGAGCCTTAGGCAATTGTTTATTCAAAATATTAAGTAACAGAATAGAACGAGTTTCTCCATCTGGCTCATTGTAGATAGCTTGCAATCCTTCAAAAATTCCTGCGGTGATTAATACGGTATCACCAGCCACAGGTGTATCTGGTGATACATATTCTTGCTCAGTTGCTGATACGATCTCTTTAATCAGCGTTTCCGGTACGATGGCAGGGTGTACACCAAAACGGACAAAATGGCTAACACCGCGTGTTGAATGGATAGTTGTAGTATGAATAATTTCAGGGTCAAACTGAACAAACAGATAATTAGGGAAAAGTGGTTCTATATTCACAGTACGTTTACCACGGGTTATTTTTTCAATTCTCGCGGTAGGAGTCAGGCAAGCAACATCCTGTCGTTCCAGATTTTCTATTGCTCGTGAAATTTGCCCACGTTTACAGTAAATGAGGTACCAGTTTTCCATCTTTATTTAACCTTGATCCAATGACTATTAAGCATAGCAAAATAGAAAAGGGCATTACAGGCATTATCTTAGTGATAATTGTTTAATGATGCATATTTATTGTTATGAGTGGGCCCTATGTTTTTCAGTAAAAAAGCGATGAGTAATATTTTGGTAAGTAACAGATAAAGTAATTAATATAAAATTGATTGTTATTTGTTCAGAAAGTATTAATAAAAGAAAAATATCAGTATTTCTGTTGAGTAATTGCAAAATTTGGTAGTCATTAAGTAGTCATATGGGAAATTCGTGGTGATCGATTGGTTGCATCTTGTGCAGTGAACCCAGAGGAAATAGTGATAGTATTATTTCTGTGGGAAGAGTAAAGGTATCGAGATGTTCCAATGCAATATATTCCAACACAATAAACATTTTACTGAGTAATTCGATGCTCAGATATTAACTTATTGGGCTCCATTCCGTTGTATTTGACTTTGAGGTCGCAAGGTTGAATTAAACCCATTGCTTTTTAGTAAGTTATTGGTTTACTTTGTAGTCTTCTGAAAAAAACACAAAAAAGCTGAGGAGGATGGCTTATAATGTTTTCCCCCTTAAAAACCGGCATAAATGAATAGTATGAAATACCGTGACTTAAGAGATTTTCTAACCTTATTGGAGCATAAAGGTGAGTTGAAACGCATCAGCTTTGAAGTTGATCCTTATTTGGAGATGACTGAGATTGCAGATCGTACCCTTCGCGCTGGTGGGCCTGCCTTGTTGTTTGAAAATCCCAAAGGTTATTCGATGCCTGTATTGTGTAATTTGTTCGGTACTGCTGAACGTGTTGCTATGGGGATGGGGCAGAAAGATGTTAAAGCTTTGCATGATGTGGGTAAGCTGCTAGCTTTTTTGAAAGAACCTGATCCTCCGAAAGGTTTTCGTGATTTACTAGATAAGCTACCGAAATTTAAGCAAGTCCTTAATATGCCAACTAAACGGCTTAATACTGCGCCTTGTCAGGAACATGTTTCGGTTGGCGACGATGTAGATTTAACCCGTATTCCTATCATGCACTGTTGGCCAGAGGATGTTGCACCGTTGATTACTTGGGGGCTGACAGTAACTCGTGGCCCGAATAAAGAGCGGCAAAATCTTGGTATCTATCGCCAGCAAGTATTGGGTAAAAATAAACTCATTATGCGCTGGTTGTCTCATCGTGGTGGTGCGCTTGATTTTCAGGAATGGTGTCAGGCACATCCAGGAGAACGTTTCCCAGTGGCTGTTGCCTTGGGGGCTGATCCAGCGACAATATTGGGGGCTGTGACGCCAGTTCCTGATACATTATCGGAATATGCATTTGCCGGGTTATTAAGAGGATATAAAACAGAAGTTGTGAAATGTCTTTCAAATAACTTGGAGGTACCAGCAAGTGCTGAGATCGTATTGGAGGGGTATATTGAGCCTGGCGAGTTAGCTCCAGAAGGGCCATATGGTGACCATACGGGTTATTATAATGAAATCGATATGTTCCCGGTGTTCACTGTGACACATATTACTCAGCGTCATGATGCTATTTATCACTCGACTTATACTGGCCGCCCACCGGATGAACCTGCTGTGTTGGGGGTTGCATTGAATGAGGTGCTGGTACCGATTTTACAAAAACAGTTTCCTGAAATTGTCGATTTTTATCTGCCTCCTGAAGGTTGCTCCTATCGTCTTGCCGTCGTGACGATGAAGAAACAATATCCGGGTCATGCCAAGCGGGTCATGATGGGGGTTTGGTCATATCTACGGCAATTTATGTATACAAAGTTTGTTATCGTTTGTGATGATGATATCAATGCCAGAGATTGGAACGATGTCATTTGGGCAATCACTACGCGAATGGACCCGGCAAGAGATACTGTATTAATGGAGAATACTCCGATAGATTATCTCGATTTTGCATCACCCGTTTCAGGATTGGGTTCGAAAATGGGAATGGATGCAACGAACAAATGGCCGGGAGAGACGCAGAGGGAATGGGGACGTCCTATTGTGATGAGTGAAGAAGTGCGTACCCGCGTCGATAAAATCTGGGATGAATTAGATATTTTAGAACCATAAGAGGGAACGCATGACAACACTGAGCTGCAAAGTAACCTCTGTAGAGGCTATTACTGATACGGTTTATCGGGTACGGTTACTTCCCGATTCTCCGTTCTCATTCCGCGCCGGTCAGTATCTGATGGTGGTAATGGGAGAGAGAGATAAACGTCCATTTTCGATGGCATCAACGCCTTCAGAAAAGGAGTTTATTGAATTACATATTGGTGCTTCTGAACTGAATTTGTATGCAATGGCTGTGATGGATAGAATTCTGGATCAGAAAGTGATCGATATTGATATCCCTCATGGTAAAGCTTGGTTTCGTCAAAGCAGCACTAATCCGCTGTTATTAATTGCAGGCGGTACGGGGTTTTCTTATACCCGTTCTATATTACTGACAGCGTTGGAAGAACAACCTGAACGCCAAATCTCTATGTATTGGGGGGGGCGAGAATCACAACATTTATATGATCTTGCTGAATTACAGTTACTTACAGAGCGCTACCCTAATTTGAAGGTTGTTCCGGTTGTTGAACAGTCAGAGAATGGTTGGTGTGGACGTACAGGAACAGTGCTTAAAGCGGTACTTGAGGATTTTGGTAGTTTGGCCAATTATGATATCTACATTGCAGGGCGATTTGAAATGGCAAAAATTGCTCGCGAGCGCTTTTGTGGTGAGCGTTATGCTTCTACTGACAACATGTATGGTGATGCTTTCGAATTCATTTAAAATAATAATAATAAAAAAACCCGCCCCTGACAGGCGGGAATTACGGCAACAACGACTCAGTTATAATAATTCTTACAGATAAGTTCTTAATCCATTCTTTCTATAATGGTGGCGATACCTTGGCCTAAACCGATACACATGGTTGCTAGGCCAAATTGAACATCGCGGCGTTCCATTAAGTTCAACAATGTTGTTGTGATGCGAGCACCTGAGCAGCCTAGTGGGTGACCGAGAGCAATTGCGCCACCATTCAGGTTAACTTTGTCATCCATACTGTCCAACAAATTTAGGCCTTTCAGGCAGGCAAGTGATTGAGCGGCAAATGCTTCGTTTAATTCAATCACGCCAATATCACCTAGTACTAAACCTGCTTTTTTGAGCGCCATTTGTGTAGCAGGGACCGGGCCATATCCCATAATGGAAGGATCGCAACCAACAGCTGCCATAGAACGGATACGGGCACGAGGTTTCAGCCCCAGATTCTTGGCATAACTTTCACTGGTTATCAACATTGCAGACGCACCATCAGATAAAGCAGAAGAGCTGCCTGCTGTGACTGAGCCTGTTACTGGATCGAATACAGGACGCAGGGCTGCTAAATCTTTCAGATTAGTATCTGAACGGATTACCTCATCGTAATCAAACCGTTTCAATGTGCCATCGGCATCGTGACCATAAACTGGTGATATCTCATTCGAGAATGCACCTGATTGCGTTGCTTGTGTTGCTCGTTGGTGTGAACGAAGCGCAAATTCATCTTGCATTTCACGGCTGATATGGTGAATCTTTGCCAACATTTCAGCGGTTAAGCCCATGACGCCTGCGGCTTTGGCAACGCTCAGACTCATTTTAGGATGGAAATCCACGCCATGAGTCATTGGAACATGGCCCATGTGCTCTACACCACCAATCAGTGTGACATTAGCTTCTCCGGTCATGATCATACGAGCGCCATCATGCAGCGCTTGCATTGATGAACCGCACAGCCGGTTAACAGTCACGGCTGGTACAGAGTGAGGAATATCAGCCAGTAAAGCTGCATTACGGGCAATGTTGAAACCTTGCTCTAGAGTTTGTTGGACACAGCCCCAATAGATATCATCGATTTCGTGTTGCTGTATTGCCGGATTACGTTTAAATAGCTTTTTCATCAGGTGAGCGGAGAGATCTTCAGCCCGGACCTGGCGGAATGCACCACCTTTTGAGCGCCCCATTGGGGTGCGGATGCCATCAATAATGACTACATTTTCCATGTTTCCAGACCTCACGCTGTTTTTCCGGTGCTGACAGCAATCGTTGCTGCTGTAGGGTAGTAACTTTCATTACGTTCAGCTTTGGCTTTCAGACCAGGCGGTACCTGATAAAGAGCACCGAGGTGAGCATAATTTTCAGCCATTTTTACGTAAGCCGCTGTTCCCATTGTTTCCAGATAACGGAAAACACCACCGTGGAATGGAGGGAAACCAAGGCCATAAACCAGAGCCATATCTGCTTCTGCCGGGCTGGCAATGACACCTTCCTCCAGACAACGGACAACTTCGTTGATCATCGGGATCATAGTACGAGCAATGATCTCTTCACCGGAGAAATTACCCTTCTGTTGGCAGATAGTTGCCAGCAGTTGGTCTGTTTGCTCGTCCTGCTCTTTTTTAGGCTTACCTTTCTTATCTTGAGTGTACTTGTAGAAACCAAGACCGTTTTTCTGCCCGTAACGTTGATTGTCATATAAAACATCAATGGCATCTTTATAATCACGCTGCATACGATCTGGGAACCCTTGGGCCATGACGGATTGAGCATGATGAGCAGTGTCAAGACCAATAACATCAATGAGATAAGCAGGACCCATTGGCCAACCAAATTCTTTCTCCATTATTTTGTCTATTTGGCGGAAATCACCACCATCACGCAATAGCAGACCGAAGCCAAGGAGATAAGGAAGCAGTACCCGGTTAACAAAGAACCCTGGACAGTCGTTAACGACGATCGGAGTTTTACCCATTTTGCTGGCATAGGCGACTACGGTTGAAATTGTCTTTTCAGACGTTTTTTTACCGCGAATGACTTCAACCAACGGCATGCGGTGTACCGGGTTGAAGAAATGCATACCACAGAAGTTTTCCGGGCGTTTTAGGGATTTAGCTAACTCTGAAATTGGAATTGTTGATGTGTTGGAAGCTAGGACACAATTTTCATTAACCAGAGTTTCAGTTTCTGATAGTACAGCCGCTTTGATTTTAGGATTCTCTACTACAGCTTCAACCACGATTTGAGCCTGTTCGATACCGGCATAATTTAAGGTAGGTTGAATAGAAGAGAGGGTTCTCGCCATTTTTATAGCATCTAGACGGCCACGTTCAAACTGCTTGTTTAGAAGTTTCGCGGCTTCATTCATACCTAATTCAAGGGCTTGCTGGCTGATGTCTTTCATCATGACAGGAATCCCTTTGCGGGCAGATTGGTAGGCTATACCACCACCCATAATTCCAGCACCTAGAACTGCGGCATGCTCAGGTGTTGTGACTTCTTTCAGATGTTTTTTTGCCAGTCCTTTTATGTACTGGTCATTAAGAAAAATACCCACTAAGGCACGGGCAACATTTGTCTGTGCTAAGGGAATGAAGCTGGCGGTTTCCTGTTTTAATGCTTCATCGCGACCAAATGTAGCGGCTTTTTCTATGGATTTAACTGCGGTGATAGGCGCTGGATAATGAGGGCCGGCGACTTTCATCACCATACCTTTTGCCACACTAAAACTCATGCCTCGTTCAATTTCATTGAGTTTCAAAGGCGCTAATTTTGGCTGGCGGGCGGCTTTCCAGTCAAGGTTCCCTGTAATTGCTTGTTCCAGCATTGATACTGCGGAATCAACCAATTTTTCTTTGGCAACAACAGCATCAATCAAACCGTTTTTCAATGCTTCTTCTGCACCAATGTCTTTACCTGCGGCAATGATATCCAGTGCATTATCAGTCCCGATCAGGCGTGGAAGGCGAACTGAGCCACCGAAACCAGGCATAATACCAAGTTTGGTTTCTGGCAGCCCAATGCGTACATCCGGGGAGGCCACACGAAAATCTGTAGACAGAACACATTCACAACCACCACCAAGAGCATAACCATTTATTGCTGAAATGGTTGGTACAGGTAAATCTTCTATCCGGTTGAAAATGCTATTTGAAAAATTAAGCCATTCTTGCAGTTTTTCTACAGGTGAATCGAATAAAAAGAGGAATTCAGTAATATCTGCACCAACAATAAATGCGGCTTTTTCAGAACGTAATAAAACGCCTTTCAATCCAGTTTGTTGCTCCAGGCTGGCAACAGCCTTATCGAGAGATGCAACGGTTTTGGTATCTAGTTTATTAATTGCTGCTGGGGCATTGAAAACCAGTTCAGCAATGCCATCTTTCAGCCAGCTTACTTGAATTGTTTCACTTTGATAGAGCATGTCGTTCTCCTAAATGAGCGCATACCATCTGGTATGACCAGATAGGCTTGATTGTGGTTATTATGTTAAGTAAATGCAAATGAGTGATTAGTTTTTTGCAAGGGTGATCACAAGTGAGATTTGTATCTCATTGACAATAATTGTTTTTATATCTTGATAAATAAGGTGTTAGCGGGGACCATGAATTGAGAGGGTTTTTGCGTGATACCTGCAAATATCAACGGCTGTGATAAGCTAATGGTTTAGCCATAAAATAAAAAAGGTCAATTGAAATGGAAAAGTTGGCATCTCTGTACCACGAACATATCTCTATATTGCAGCAACGTACCCGTGAAGCATTGGCCCGTAATCAATTTGATGCTTTGCTTATTCACTCTGGTGAGTTACAGCGTATTTTTCTTGATGATAGAGATTACCCTTTCAAAGTTAATGCTTACTTCAAAGCTTGGGTACCAGTAACTAAAGTGCCTAATTGCTGGTTGTGGGTAGATGGTATTAATAAACCTAAATTATGGTTTTACTCGCCGGTAGATTATTGGCACAGCGTAGAACCGCTGCCGACTAGTTACTGGACTAAAGAAGTTGAAATGATTCATCTGGTAAATGCTGGAGATATCAATTCAGCGTTAAGCACTTATGTGAAACAGAATGTTGCTTACATCGGTTGTTCACCACAAAGAGCAAAAGAGATTGGTTTTTCTGAACGCAATATTAATCCAAAGTCTGTTCTTGATTATTTGCATTTCCATCGTTCATACAAAACAGATTATGAACTAGTCTGTATGCGTGAAGCACAAAAAACGGCTATTGTCGGACATTTGGCAGCTTATGAAGCATTTCAGGCTGGGATGAGTGAATTTGATATTAATATCTCTTATCTTATGGCAACAGGTCATCGTGATACAGATGTGCCTTATAACAATATTATTGCTATGAATGAGAATGCGGCTGTTTTGCATTACACCGCATTGCAGCACAATGCACCTTCGGATATTCGTAGTTTCTTGATTGATGCTGGTGCTGAATATAATGGCTATGCAGCAGATATCACCCGCACTTATTCAGCAAAAAGTAATAATGAATTTGCTTCTCTAATTAAAGATATGGATGCTGAACAAAAAGCGTTAATTAGTACAATTAAAGTAGGAACTCGCTATACCGAATATCATATTCAGATGCATCATCGGATTGCTAAATTGTTGAAAAAATATGGTATCGTGAAAGATGTCAGTGAAGAAGTCATGGTTGAAAAAGGGCTGACAACGCCATTCTTTCCACATGGTATTGGTCACCCTCTTGGATTACAGGTCCATGATGTGGCAGGGTTTATGCAGGATGATACAGGTACACATTTAGCCGCTCCGGATATGTATCCTTATCTGCGTTGTACCCGTATTCTAGAACCTCGCATGGTGCTGACTATCGAGCCCGGCCTTTATTTCATCGAATCGCTGCTTGCACCTTGGCGTGAAAGTGAGTTCAACAAACATTTTGACTGGAATAAAATTGGGACGCTTAAACTTTTCGGTGGTATTCGTATTGAAGACAATATTGTGATCCATGAAAATAAAGTGGAAAACATGACTCGGGATCTTCAATTGCCATAATGAAGCCTTATTTGATACCCGCAGCTTCAGTGAGTTTTACTGAAGAGATTAAAAAGAGTCGCTTTATTACCTTGTTGGAGCATACTGACGGGGTGGATGAGGCTAAAGCGTTTATCCAGCAAATCAAAGCTCAGTACCCTGATGCTCGCCATCACTGCTGGGCATTTGTTGCTGGTGCACCGGATGATTCACAACAGTTGGGTTTTTCAGATGATGGGGAACCTTCAGGAACCGCGGGTAAGCCGATACTGTCCCAACTTATGGGAAATAATATCGGTGAAATAACCGCGGTTGTTGTCCGCTATTTTGGTGGAATAAAATTAGGTACCGGTGGGTTGGTAAGGGCATATGGAAGTGGTGCCCAACAGGCGCTGAAATTGTTGGAGACAAAATATAAGGTTCCACAGAAACTCTGTTCCTTGCAGTGTGAATATGCCCATATTTCTATGATTGAACAGTTATTACAGAAATCATCAGGGCAAATTATTTCCAGTGAGTATGCTGAGAATGTTACTTTGCGAATTTCACTTCCAGCTACCTTAGTGGGGGAAGTCGGTGATAAATTACGTGATCTGAGTCGCGGTGTACTGTATTTAACACCTGATCTGTAAATATTCTCTGTAACTGGATTTCTAAGGAACCAGCTAAATGCATTTTCGTGCCATAACCCGCATTGTTGGGCTGCTTGTCATTCTTTTCTCTGTCACCATGATAATTCCAGGATTGGTAGCACTTATCTATCGTGATGGCGCTGGGCGTGCATTTAGTCAGACATTTATTTTTGCCTTAATTATCGGTTTGATGCTTTGGATACCAAATCGGGAGCAAAAACATGAATTAAAGCCTAGGGAAGGGTTTCTTATCGTTGCTTTATTTTGGATAGTACTTGGTAGCGTCGGGGCTTTACCTTTCATTTTTTCTGAACAACCAAATCTTTCTATTACAGATGCATTTTTTGAATCTTTCTCCGGTTTAACAACAACGGGTGCTACGACACTAATTGGGCTTGATTCCTTGCCTAAAGCGATTCTTTTCTACCGGCAGATGCTGCAATGGTTAGGTGGTATGGGGATTATAGTGCTGGCTGTTGCAATACTGCCTCTACTTGGGGTTGGGGGAATGCAGCTCTATCGGGCTGAAATGCCTGGCCCCTTGAAAGATAATAAAATGCGCCCGCGAATTGCTGAAACGGCAAAAACTTTATGGTTGATTTATGTGTTACTGACAATCGCCTGCGCTTTAGCGTTATGGGCTGCGGGGATGTCAGTTTTTGATGCCATTTCTCACAGTTTTTCAACTATCGCAATTGGTGGATTTTCTACACATGACGCGAGTATTGGTTATTTCAATAGCCCCGCGATAAATACCATTATTGCGATTTTTCTGCTGATTTCTGGTTGTAACTTTGGCTTGCACTTCGCGGTATTAACGGGACGTAGCCTGACAGTATATTGGCGGGACCCTGAATTTCGTATGTTTATCTCCATTCAATTAGTGCTTGTTATTATTTGCACTCTGATCTTATGGCATCACGCTGTTTATAAGTCGGGGATAGAGACACTAAACCAAGCTTTTTTCCAAGTTGTTTCAATGGCGACAACAGCAGGATTCAGCACGGATAGTTTTGCTCGTTGGCCATCATTTTTGCCAATACTGCTGTTGTGTTCCGCTTTTATTGGGGGTTGTGCAGGTTCGACGGGAGGAGGACTGAAGGTGATTCGTATCTTATTGCTATTCCTGCAAGGTTCCCGTGAATTGAAGAGATTGGTTCATCCAAATGCGGTTTATACCCTCAAGCTAGGGCGAAGAGCATTACCTGAAAGGATTATTGAAGCTGTTTGGGGATTCTTCTCTGCTTATGCTTTGGTATTTATCATTAGTTTATTATTACTTATCGCAACTGGTGTAGATGAACTTTCTGCGTTTTCTGCAATAGCCGCTACACTAAATAATCTAGGGCCAGGGTTGGGTGTTGTTGCGGATAACTTCACTGCAATGAATCCGGCAGCCAAATGGATATTAGTTATAACGATGTTGTTTGGTCGCTTGGAAGTATTCACTTTATTAGTTTTATTTACACCAACCTTCTGGCGTGAATAGTCTATTGGGAAAGGGATATGGCTATGAATTGTTTATTACTTTATTCCAGTCGGGATGGGCAGACTAAGAAAATCATTACCCGCATTGCTGAAAATCTACGTAGATCAGGGGAGGTATGCGAGCTCAGAGATTTAGCAACAGTAAAAACGATCAATTGGGAATCTTATGACAAGATTATGATTGGAGCTTCGATCAGATATGGTCATTTCAATTCGTCACTAAAAAAATTTGCACGCTGTCATCAACAACAACTTAATAAAATGCCAACTGCATTTTTTGGTGTAAATTTGACAGCAAGGAAGCCAGAAAAACGTACACCAGAAACGAATGTGTATGTTCGTAAGTTTCTGTTTAATACCCCGTGGAAGCCAGATTTGTGTGGTGTTTTTGCTGGTGCATTACTTTATCCTCGTTATCATTGGTTGGATCGGATAATGGTTAAAATGATTATGAAAATGACCGGTGGGGAAACTGATACAACTAAAGAGGTTGAATATACCGATTGGCAGCAAGTTGATTATTTTACCGATGATTTCCTTAAGATAGTGAGTAAAAAATAACTGATTTGTTCTTTTTATCAGTGTTTTGTTGAAAAAAGCCGCGAACGACAGTTTTTTTTTAATAAATGCTTGCCAGCGCCAAAGAACGCCCTATAATGCGCCACCACTGACCGACACAACGCTGATAAAGCTGATAAATATTGTGAGGTCGGGCAGAGAAAAAGCCAACAGGCCCTTGACTCTGCGGGCGAAAAGCGTAATATACGCAGCCCGGCTGAACGAGAATATTATTTTTTATTTCAGCCTGCTCTTTAACAATTA
>NZ_JAXBVE010000045.1:0-36185 GCF_035181445.1 Photorhabdus africana | reverse complement strand
CATCAAAGCGAAACGTAGACGAATATGGATGAAAACCCAATTTTTGGAGCGAGTATTACAGGCGGGTTTTGCTAATGTGAGTGATATTTAATCATTCATGCGGTTGCCCTGACTGTCCACCCTTTGCTTGCATTCAGCCGACTGGCAAGAAAGGCACCTTCCCAATCTGCATAGTTATCGAGTAAGAAAAATAAAGCATTTTTCATCCCCAACTTCTTTTTGTACCTGAGTTTCAAATCATTAATCAGTATCTCTATTCTTTCAGATAAAAGGTGATATTTCTACTTTGTAGGATTGGGTGACATTTTAAAATTGGTTTGACGAATATTCTTTAGAAATATATAAGTGTGGAGTGCAGATGGTTCTAATTGCTGTATCGTATAGTGCTATTTCGGCTAAGGCTATTTGATCGTGGATATGTAATGCAATGTGAGTGAATACTTGATCAAGATTATCAACAGCTCTATACCAAGTGTCAGTATACCAATGTATTAACCATATATGGATGCCTCCAGTTTGCAAGAACTGAATTGATACGGTTTGCGACTATATATCCGGCGTCATTATGGGCTAAATCACCCGTGCCATAATGTCATCCAAACCTTGTTTCCTTTATCACTACTGGAAATAGATACCTTTCATTGCACTATATATTCCATTTTATTTCTGACCAATTCCTCGGTTATTGGGGCATTTTATTCACCAAGGCAATAACGGATTTATTCACTCCGTTGCGTGATATGAGCCCTTTCAGCCCATGTTATGACCCGTTACATCGGTCATCCGGTATTTTACTCACCCGATAAACGACTGAATGGTCACCGTGGATAACGTGTTGTGATACCCAATAAGTTGATTTTTCACCACAACTGTACCCTTTGGGAACCCACCCTAGGTAACTGGCAAAATGACGGCTATTTCTGAATTCAGAACCGTTACTCAAGACTCTCATGGTAGATCACACGTCCGGAAAACCACCACTGAGTATCTTCCTGTTGTAAATTGAGTTGATTAAGCCACTTATTCAGTGAATTTAGTTATTGCTCCAGTTCACTGAGTTAATTCAGTAACACGTGAAATAACAGTCTGCTTAGTAAAGTCAGCTTATTTTCTGCATTTTCTAGATGTTCCGGCAGGCATTGCCTTATCCTGTGAGTACCTTCTGGTACCGTGATACTGTACTCAAGACCCAATCCTCATATTGGGTTAACTTTGGGAGGGCTGAAAAGTCCTCTCATTGGCAGGCTAACTGTCTAGGAATTTAGCCCTACTTTGTCCTCTTCTGTCTTTTTTATCGCAACATTCGCTACAATAATTCGTCTATTTGCGTGTCCTCTGGAGTATTAAATTCTTTATCATAAAGCTAAGCAAGTTTATCAATTTGTTAGATGGGGTTTGCTACTAATGTCGTCATACAAAAAACCTCACTTTGATTTTGAACAATTATGGCATTCACGGAAGTAGGAAAGTTCGTGATTGGTTAGCCAGTAATCCTAAGTTTAACCTGTTATTTTTACCTGTTTATTTCTTTGGTTGAAAAAAATCGAACGCCTATGGTAATTTCTCTAAGAGACTATAATATGTGGTTATTATTAGCAATATATGTTAACCACATTGGAGCATTTATTATGTGAATCTACCACGTATCACTATTATGAAAATTTATTTAGTTTGAATCGGGATTTTTAGCTTGAATTTTTGCGGGACTAGACTATGGTTTAATTAAAGGAATTTGTTTGAATAAACCAAGTTAAAAATAAATTCTTGGAATGTAGAAGTGATTAACTATGGTATCACTCAGATGCATGGGCGTCTTTAAAATAAAATTTATTCAAACTTATCGACTAACTTCTAGCTAAATATTTATTCTTCGATTTATATGATTCAGTAAGATCTAAGTGTTAGCGTTTGGAGTTTCTCTTGGTAGTTGTTTGAGTCTATGTATATTTTAGCTTGTCGGTATTTAGTTGTATAGAATCTATTATTTCCTGATTTATTTCAGGCCATGTTTTGGAAGGATAGGGATGGAATTGGATATATTAAACAGTAATGCAGCACAAATTGTTGCTGCAGTGAAAGGTAGAAAAATTAGGGCAACGGATATCTTAAATGCCTACTATGATCAAATTGATCGAGTGAATCCCGTCATTAACGCTGTAGTTCAAATCAACCGCGAGTTGGCATATAGACAGGCAGAAGAAATTGATAAAAATGTTGAAAAATTTAGGCATAAAAAACTATTAGGTGTTCCTTTTACGGTCAAAAATACATGTGCAGTACAGGGCTATCAGCCAGATAAAGGCTGTATTGGCTTAGTTGGTCAAGAATCTAAGATGGATGCAACTGTAGTGGCAAGACTTAGGCAGGAAGGGGCGCTTCTACTAGGGCTAACTAATACACCTGAATTAAGCATAGGCTACGAAACAGACAATCTACTTTATGGGCAGACCAAGAATCCTTTTGATCTGGGTCGCTCTTCTGGAGGTAGCAGTGGTGGTGAATCGGCAATCATAGCGGCACGCGGATCATTAATAGGAATTGGTTCGGATGCCAGTGGTAGCCTACGGGTTCCAGCACATAGCACTGGTATAGCAGCCCTCAAGATGACCCAAGGGCGGGTACCGCTTACAGGCCATATTCCTCTAGATTGTATGGGATTATTCAGCCAATTCATATCGTTCGGCCCGATGGCCAGGACTGTTGAGGACTTGAACTTGATAGCTCCTATCATGGTGGGACCAGATGCTCTTGATGCACATGTGGTGCCTGTATTATGGCGACATATGGAAGATGTTAACTTATCTCAACTGAAGGTGGCTTTTTATACCGATGATGGAATTGCGGTCGCTTCTAAAGATATCGCTGATGCAGTTAAAAATGCTGCCTATGCGTTGAGACCAGATGTTGCAGCAGTGACAGAATGTCGGCCGGAATGTTTGTCTGAAATGGATGTTTTACTATCGAATAGTATCCTGTT
Source organism: Photorhabdus africana (assembly GCF_035181445.1). Taxonomy (NCBI): domain Bacteria; kingdom Pseudomonadati; phylum Pseudomonadota; class Gammaproteobacteria; order Enterobacterales; family Morganellaceae; genus Photorhabdus; species Photorhabdus africana. The sequence continues at coordinate 33,208 of NZ_JAXBVE010000045.1, read as the reverse complement.
AGGAGGTGATGAGGGAGAGTGGCTCAGTGATATTTTTAGAAAGCTCAAACTTGATAATCCGTCACCGTTGCTGCTCGAATTTTACGAGTTAGCCAAGAAAAGTAAGATGTCTATTACTGAATTGCGCTGGAATTGGGTTCGATTTGATCAGTATCGACGCACAATGCTTCAGTTCATGGCCGACTATGATGTGATCCTATGTCCGGTTGCCGCTACCACTGCCAAATTGCACGGGCAGTCATACAAAGAGGTTAAGGATTTTAGCTATTCTATGTGTTATAGCTTGGTCAATTGGCCGGTTGTTGTGGTCAACATCGATCAATCCTCTGAGGGGCTGCCGATTGGAATTCAAGTAGTTGCTCATCCTTGGCGCGAAGATGTAGCGTTGGCGGTAGCTCGACATCTTGAGTGTACTTTGGGAACACTGGTGCATATTCCATTTTGAGCCTTGCGTTAAGGCTTTGCTTTAGGTCGTATCGATTGACTACCATTTTCAAAGGTGATTTATGGGTGAGGATGAAAATAATAGAAATTCTTTGGGAAGTTTCCAGCAGGCAGCATTTTCAATGGTAGCTGCAACTGCTTGGCAAAGCTGTTATTACCGTTTACTTACTTGTCTTAAGACACCTTTTCAACTAGTTGGTATTTTCCGTAATTCGCAGGCATTGCGTTGTCGATGTCATGTATACGCTTATATAAAGCGCAAAGCGGCCCTGAGAGATGGTAGCTTACGTCGTTTCCTGCGATTGACTACGTTTGCTGGAGATTACTGTTTTTTAATTGGTGCCGATGAAATCCGTGGATTAATGCAGTACCCTCGTTTAGAGAAGGGAGAACTTATTGGAGAAGGCAGGCAATTGTATATGATTGCTGATGCACTGGGGCATTTCCGTATGAGTAAGGAACGTCAGGATGCCAAGCAAAAACGGAATATCCTCACTCACTTAGTAAGTGATCCTAAGCGCTATGTGCAAACTATGCAGGCATTAAGTCAGCAATTAGTGACATCTTGGCAGGCACAACGAGCACCTTTCTCGGTACAATCTTCACTCAGTACGTATACAGTGGAGGTTTACCTTCGTACTTTGATGAATTTCCAAGGCAATCTCAATGGTGTCAGCGAAATTTTGGAGCGACAGATTGAACTGTTAGGGCAGGCTTTGGTATATCGTAAAGCAGCCGATTTCAATGAGCAATTCCAGCAACTTAAGCGGCAGTTGGTCAAAAAGATTGGTAACGATGTTGGTCTGTTATCAACTACGGATTACACTGATCGGCTATCTAGATATATCGATCAGCATTACAAATCCATTCAGGACGAAGCTTTTGCTACTGGTTTGAATGGAGCTGTACTGGCAGGGTATATGGCACCGTTTCCCTCTTTTATTGCTTTGGTCTATGAGTTGGGTCGACATATTCGTTATCAACAGGAATTACGGGAAGAGCGAAGTAGCTTTGATGGCAATTATCAGAGCTACATCTGTCGTGATGATACGCTGCTGCACGCTTGTGTACATGAAGTGCTGCGTCTACATCCTGCACAGCCTTTCATTTTTCGAGCCACCACTTGCGATGCTCTGATTAACGGTCATTTTGTTAGGAAAGGTACGGAACTGATTGCTAACGTTTATCACGTGCAACGTTGTCCTTTACTGTGGGGCAACGAACCGAACACTTTCCAACCTCATCGTTTTCTGGACAAGCCTGAACTCTATCGCCATCCCTTCTTGGTCTATTCTAGTGGGCCGAACAATTGCATTGGGCAGATGTTTTCACGGCTTTCCCTGAAGGTTTTGTTGGCCGAGCTGGTTGATGGTTTGAGCTGGCAGGTCAGCAACGGTGAAGTTGAACATGAATTTCACTTCGCACTGTCGATGGGTCAGTCTATGATGATCCAGGTAACGGAGTGCAAATATGATTAAACAGGCAGTGAACCGTTTTCAGAAAAGATTCTATCTTGAGTGGGTATTGGATAGGTCGAGTCAGATTTATAACACTCCGCTAATTTATGAAGTGGATGGCTCACTTGACGAAAAAGCTCTTTTGGCTGCTCTGACTTATTTTGTCAACCGATACGATATTGGGTGTCGTAGCCGTTTCTGCGAAGAAAATGGTGTTATTTACCAATTAGTTTCGGATCATATAGAAGTGGTTCTCCATATAAATAGGGACGAGCAGGATATCGATCTCGACGCGGCTATTGAGTATGAATTAGACCATAATTTCGATTTATCATCAGGGCCGCTCTTCCGATTTTCTTTACTTAAACGGGGGGAGCGTTCTGTTGTGCTGCTAAATTTCCACCACATTATCACTGATGCCACTTCGGCCATATATTTTATTGAAATATTGCGCCGCTGTTATTTGCATTTTTCAGCAGGAGTGCCGTTACAGTTACCTGGCAATGCTATGCCGGATAATGGTGGAGATACTGAATGGTTGCTTGCCAAGAATCGCGATGATGTTGCGTTCTGGTGTAACCAATTATCTCAACGAGGTTTACATGTCGAGTTGCCTAGGCAAATCCAGGTGCCGGATTCCAGTCAGAAAGGTGCGTCACACTTTTTTGAATTTGGTACAGAGTTAACGGCTATGCTTAGGCAGTTTTGCAAGGTGCATACTTGTACTCCATTCATTGCTATTACTGCAGTAACTGCTGTGGTGTTGTCTAAATATTCTGGTAAGCACGAGCTAGTGCTAAATTACCCAGTTGACGCTCGCCCCGCCGGTGCAAAAAACATGATTGGCTGCTTCATCAATAACTACCCATTGATATTGGAACTGCGGCGCGATAATTCCTTGCTTGAGTTAGTAACTGATATCAAGCGTCAGCGTAAGCAAGCTAAACAGTACACTGAATTCAGTCTGACAGAGGTCGTTCAGCAACTGCGTAGCAAGGAAGAACTGACCGAAGGAAATCTGTTCAATATTACAGTAGTAGAGGCTTATTTCGATGACAAACTGCTAGACATGGGGAATTGTCACTGGCAACCGTTACCGCTTAAACATCTGCAGGTAGCTGGAGATTTAGTCTTCGCTTATCAAAATTGCATTGATAATGTGCGTTTTCGACTTGACTACCGGCAGGAGCTCTTTGCTTCGGTGTTCATTGCAAGATTGGCGCAAAGTTTTTGCTGGGCGATGAGAACTCTTATAGCAAAGCCATTTCACCCTATCAGCGCTGATGCTGTGTTGTATCCTGAGATGCGTCAGCATTTGCAAATGCTTGCGTTGAACGCCCCTCAAGTTAGCGCGGGACAGGATGGAGTATTAGCGCGTTTCTGTCATGCTGCTAACTGTTTTCCCGAGGCGACAGCGCTACGTTATCGGAGCAATTCGATGACTTATCGTATGTTGCTTAATGCTGCCTGCATGATAGCATCCCGCTTGCGAGCTTGCTTGAATCTGTGTGATAAGGGTATACAGCCATTGGTTGGTATCTATCTTAGCCGAAAGGATCAGACTGTCGTCGCAATTCTGGGAGGATTAGGTTGTGGTTGTGCTTATGTGCCTATCGATCCCAAGATGCCAATAAGTCGGGTATATGAATTAATAGACGAGAGTGGTATGGAGGTATTGCTGACAGATCACGAACTGGGTGCCGGTTTGAAGGATTTGGGTAATACGCCAATGTTGTTGTATCTAGATGCAGTAGTACCAACCAAATCTTTGCCTCCAGTCAAACTTCAGTTGGCCAGCCCAGATCAAATGGCCTATGTGATCTATACCTCCGGATCGACTGGTCGACCCAAGGGGGTCATGATTTGTCACGGTGGTTTGGGTAATGTAGTAGCCGATTTCATCGATCTGTTGAATATTGATCAGCATGCTCGAGTAGTTGGTGCCACAGCAGTTGGTTTTGATATTTTTGGCTTAGAACTATTCGTTGCTTTGTGTACGGGAGCGTGCTTACTACTGCTTGATGATGAAGTAGCCGATGTGATTCGTCTGAAGGAGGCGCTTGACAGTTATCAACCGACTTTATTACAGGGTACACCTTCATTTTGGTCATTGTTGTCAATGGTGGGTTGGCGTCCGCAGCAACCATTGATTGGTTTGTGTGGCGGGGAAGCATTGTCGCAAAGTTTGGCCAACTACTTATTACATACGGCAGCTATTGTGTACCAAGTCTATGGGCCAACCGAAACGTCAATTTGGTCTTCGCGAAAATTGTTAAGTGACGATTGTCAATATGCAGTGATTGGTCAGCCTCTGCGTGCAACCCGTTTATACGTGTTGGATGAAACTCAGGCATTACTACCACTAGGTGCTAGTGGTGAATTATATATCGGTGGAGATGGTGTTGGGCGTGGCTATTATAGGCAACCGGGGTTAACTGCGGAGCGTTTTTTGCCTTTGTGTCCGTTTGGTGCTGGTATTGAAACTGGACCGTTGTACCGTACTGGCGATCGTGTGTACTGGAACGAAGAAAATGAATTGGTATATGTTGGGCGTCTCGACTTTCAAGTCAAAATCCGTGGTCACCGAGTTGAATTAGGTGAAATTGAGTATTATTTGAATCAACTATCGGGAGTTAGCCAAGCTGCGGTGCGAGCTTGGGATACTTCCGACCAGATAGAATTGACGGCTTATATTGTGCTAGAGCAGGGAACTACTGTGAGTTCTGACGTTTGGCGTGCCGCTCTCCGTAAGTGTTTGCCTTCTTACATGGTTCCCCAGCATTTTCAAATTTTGGACAGTTTGCCTAAAAATTTAAATGGCAAAATCAATCGGCAAGTCTTACCAAAACCAAAGCCTCAAGCTGTTGTGGATATTGTTGCTCCGAAAGGGGAACTTGAGCTCAAACTGGCTGCCATTTGGCGTCAAGTGTTGAAGGTAGATTCGATTGGGGTCACTAATCATTTCTTCGAACTAGGAGGACATTCGCTTCTGGCAGCTCAGATGCTGATCGCTACGGGTAAGGAGTTTGGAATATACCTCTCGTTTGGAGACTTGCTGCGGTACCCAACCATACGTGAATTTGCCGCTTATATTGCTGAAAACTCATGGACTACGGAAACACAGATTCTGCCCGAAGAGCGGGTGTCTTTCCCCTTGTCACTTGAACAGCGTCATTTATATTTTATTGATCGTTATGAAGAAGGTATCGGCCACAGCTTTAATCTGAGTTTAGTGCTGCGACTATCTGGGGACTTGGATGTTAGTAGCTTTAGTCGGGCATTACAAATGCTGATATTACGCCATGATATGTTGAATGTACATTTTATCGACGAAAATGGGCAGTTACGGCAACAATATGAACCTCGGATTTTGCCACTACTATTACCGTGTGCCGTCTGTTGTGACGATGCTGATGATATCATCTTGCACACGGTGACTTCTTCGTTCGATCTGAAGCGAGCGCCACTTTATCGTATAGAATTGCTACAATTGAATGAGCGAGAGTATCTGTTTGTATTTGTGTTGCCTCATATTATCGCTGATGGTTGGTCGCTTAACTTACTGAGGAGTGAGCTAGCTTCATTGTATCAAACCGAACGCCAAGGCTTACCCCCTAAATTATTGCCGCTGAAGCAGCATTATAGTACGGCAGTGGCACGCCAGGCTGCTTGGTTTACTTCACCTGATTTTGAGCGTTCTCTTAACTTCTGGCAGAATCAATTGGCCGACTATCAAGGAATGACTTTACCAGTGGATTTTCCACCTTCTTGCGAGCGTAGTTTTCGCGGTTCGCACCATTCGTTCGAGTTGTCTTCAGAATTGACTACGAAATTGAAGGCGTTGGCGCAGTGTCATCATGTCTCATTATTCTGCTGCCTGTATTGCTTGTTTGCATTGCAACTAAGGAGATATTGTGGTCAAAATGACTTGGTGATTTGTGCTCCCGCAGCCAATCGACAGTTGGGAAATGAGCAAGTGATCGGCTTGTTTGTCAGTATGTTACCATTACGTATCACCATTGACGATACTGAGTCATTTGGTTCGATGATACAAAGGTTCAGTTATGATAGCCAAGCTGCGCTGGTACATCAAGGCGTTCCGTTGGAGTCGATCCGTGCGGCTCAGCATGTTCACTATGGACCAGCTCACCCTTTGCTACAAGTGGTATTTGCATTACAGAATGCTAATGAGCGCTATACATTAGAATTGGATGGAGTGGAAAGTGAGTACTTAGAGGTTGAGGATGGGGTAGCGAAGTATGAGCTGTTTCTGAACATGCGCGAAACTGATGGTCGGCTGCTTGCTAATATTGAATACTCAACTGACCGTTTTACTACTGAGCGTATTGAACGAATGGGAGGGCATTTTGTTACTCTAGCTGAACAGGCGGTGTGTAACGATGGTTTTGTAGGTGAATTCGACATTGTCACTCAGGCTGAAGCAGAAAGCTTGGTTATGCATCCCCTGATTGCTAGCAATGAAGATGATAGTTTGATTGGTTGGTTCCGTCGTATAGCGTTTGTTTTCCCACATGCGGTGGCACTTCAGGATGGCGAACAAACGATGTCCTACTCTGAGTTGGATAATGAATCGTCCACTTTGGCGCGTCGTTTGCGATCTCGTCATCAGAAGGTATTGGGAAGAGAGCTGGCACCTGAAAGTTTGATTGGCTTGTGTTTTGAAAGAGGAATGTCGTTGATAGTTGCGATGTTGGCCATTCTAAAGGCAGGTGGTGCCTATGTGCCGTTGGATCCGCATTACCCGAAACAGAGGCTGCGTTACATACTGGCAGATAGCAACATAGACTTATTGCTGTCAACTCATACTTGTTTTCAATCCAATGGTCTGACGGGTATATTGCCGTCCAATCGCTGTGTGATGCTTGATTATGACGGGGATGGTGATTATGCGGCAGAGTCGTTGCCTGAAGTACGAGCCGAGCAGTTAGCTTATATGATGTACACCTCTGGTTCTACTGGAAACCCGAAGGGTGTACAGTTGAGTCATCACAATGTGGTACGTTTGTTCCGTTCCAGTGCACCATTATTTGATTTTTCTGAACACGACACTTGGTGTTTATTCCACTCTTATGCTTTTGATTTTTCTGTTTGGGAAATATGGGGCGCACTACTATACGGCGCGCGGTTGGTGATTGTATCCCATCAAGTCAGTCGTGACCCGGAACAGTTTAGAACACTACTTGTGCAGCAAAGTGTCACCGTGCTCAACCAAACTCCCAACGCTTTTGTCCGTCTGATTGTTGAAGACGTTTCCCATAAAGACTGTTTACTGTTGCGCTATGTGATCTTTGGTGGTGATGTGTTACAGGTAGCGACTTTAGGCCCGTGGTTCCATAAGTATGGAAATGTGACTCGTTTGGTGAATATGTATGGTATCACTGAAACCACAGTACATGTAACTTTTAAGACAGTGACAGAAGATGATCTTTTTTTACCTTTCCGTAATGATATTGGTCGGCCAATACAGGATCTGACCGTGTTAATATTGGATCAGCATCGTCGTCTGTGCCCGGTAGGAGTGATGGGAGAATTATATATAGCAGGTCCGGGACTAGCGCGTGGTTACCTGAATCAGCCGGAATTGACTAGGTGTTCCTTTGTGAGTGAGCCACGCTTGCTTAACGGACTGAGTTTGTATAAGACCGGCGACTTAGTACGCTGGCTTGACAACGGGAATTTGGAATATCTGGGCCGTAATGACTATCAAGTCAAAGTGAGAGGGTTCCGGGTTGAATTGGGCGAGCTACAGTCAATAGTGATGCGGTTGCCTCTGGTGAGCAATGCTCTAGCTGTTTATGATCGTATGCGAGATGGTATTGTACTCTACTATGAGGCGACAGAAGAAATAGAGCATGCTAGGTTATTCGAACATTTACGTCAATATTTGCCTAGCTTCATGCTGCCACAAAAAGTAGTGTATGTATTGTCTCTACCGTTAACCAGCAACGGTAAAATTGACCGTTCTGCATTAGAGGAGCTATCGGCCGTCGTCACCCCATCAATAGAATATGTTGCTCCTAACAGCCCTAGGGAACAAATATTGGCTGAGGTTTGGCAACATGTGTTGGAAGTACCAGTGTTGAGTGTGTACGCTGATTTTTTCACTGTTGGCGGTGATTCATTGCGAGTTCTGGACGTGATCCATCAGGTGAGGCAGAAAGGCTATATTTTTTCTCCGAAAGATCTATTTCGTAATCCGACGATAGCGCAGTTGGCCCCGGTGCTACGTGCTGCTGATTGGGTTCCACAACGGTGTCTAGTCGAACCTTTTAGTTTGCTGAATGCTGAGCAATTGCAGGCATGCTATGACGATGGCGATGATGATGTCTACCCAGCCACAGCTTTGCAAGAAGGTATGCTTTTTCATTCTGAGTTTACCGAACAGGAGCTGGCCTATCTTGACGTGATTTCTTGCCGCGTAAAAGGACCTTTCCAGCAGAATGTCTTTGAAACTGTTATGAAACGGTTGATGGAAATCCATTCAGTGCTGCGCACATCATTTCTGCGTAACAAGTTGGGACTCTGGCAAAAGGTCAGAGTGATAATGCCTCTTCCACTGAAGATCGTGGATTTGAGTGAAGCAGAAACTATACAACAGGAGCAATTGTTGATGGATTTCTTCGACACAGAACGTCGTTGTCGCTTTGTCTTGGAGAGTGGATCATTATGGCGTATTACCATACATCAATTGCACAACGAGTTTCATCTGACCCTAGTTTGCCACCATGCGATATTGGATGGATGGAGTGTTGCTGTGCTGCTGACACAGTTGTTGCAGCAATATGATCGCTCTCTTGATGGGCTACCTTTAGTTCTTGAAGCACATACGTTGTCTTTTCGCGATTACGTAAGTGATGAACTCAGAATACGTGCAGACCAAACTATTCGGCATTATTGGCAGCAGGTATGGTCTAAAAGGGAGCCAGTTTTTGTGGCGCCGGAAGCATCAACTGTATTGACACTTGTCAATGCCAACGGTGTTGATCGGTATCCGATTGTTTTGAGTGAAAAGTTGCAGCGAGCTTTATATGTATTAGTACAAAAACAAAATGTAGCGCTTGACGTCATATTACTGGCGGCTCATTTGCAGGCCATCAGCCGTTACACAGGGAAACGCGATGTGGCAACTGGCATGGCCAGCCATGGGCGTTTGGCGGAGGATGAAGAACACAGCATGTTAGGATTGTTTATGAACAGTACTCCTTGCTGCATGACGTTGGAGCCGGGCATGTCCCCGTTGGATTTCCTGCTGCAGTTGGCAACATACAAGGCGGATATACAGCCCTATCGTAACTTTCCCTTGAGCGACATCCAACGTGATACTCGTCGCGGCCCATTGTTTGACACTCTGTTCAATTTCGTTAATTTCCGGGTGTTTGAACAGTTGCGTGACTTGAATCATTTGCAAGTACTTCCAGGGTATTGTTACGAAGAAACAAATTTTTCGTTGGTTTGCCAGACTGGCTTAGATCCTGATAGCGGTGAACTACAAACGAGCATTGTGTACCAGACGGTGCGTTTGAGTAGATCTGATGTAGAGCGTTTTGGTTTATTTTTTACTGAGGCGCTTAGAGAACTGGCAAGTGTAATGCCAACCGTAGTAGAGCGAGCTGCTTTAGCAGCTCTGTTTCCGCCACGACATTGGACGGGTGGAAAAGGTACACCGTTAGGCGAGACGAATATCGCTAAACGAATTGCAATAATGGCGAAATGTTACCCTGAAAAAATAGCATTGCGGATGAAAGAAAAAGATCTGAGCTATCGTCAACTGGATGCTTGGGCTAATACTTTGGCGCATCAGATGTTAGTGAAGCACCGAGGAATGCAACTGACTGGTTTGAGGGTAGGGCTGTTTGCTTCTAGAGAGTTGGTGACTATTACTGCTATGTTGGCGATTATCAAGTTGGGTGCAGCTTATGTGCCGCTAGATGTAGGCTATCCGCAGGCTTACCTTGAACAATTGGTGCAAGATAGCAAACTGGTTTGTATCGCAGGTTGTGCAGACGTATTGTTGTTGCATGATTGGATCTCCCCAGAGAAAAGTTTCGTATTGCCATTGTATTCAGAGGTGAACTTAGAATGTGATATTCCTCCTAAGGTTGATGTGTTGACTGACGCTGGGGTGGCCTATGTTATGTATACTTCTGGCTCAACTGGTGTACCAAAGGGAGTAATGATTGAGCATGCTGCCATTGTGCGTTTGGTGGTAGAAACAAACTACATTTCTATCAAGCCGGGTCACGTTGTAGCGCAAGCGGCCAATCTGAGCTTTGATGCATCGACCTTCGAGATTTGGGGAGCCTTGCTAAATGGGGCAACTTTAGTGTTGGTGCCACAGGATTACTTGCTTGATGGTGAACGTTTCGAAGCTTTTCTACTGAAGGAGCGTGTTGATATCCTATGGTTGACTGCGCGGTTGTTCGATATCTATGTTAACACTGGCCGAGCTTCTATGTTTCGTCATTTGAGCTATTTGCTGGTTGGTGGGGATATGTTGAATCCAGACACTATATCTCGAGTTTTACTCTGCCCAAACGGACGACCGAGATATTTTCTTAACGGATACGGCCCGACGGAAAACACTACTTTCACTTGTGTTCATGAAATTAGCGAAGCTTCAATGCAGAACGGGAGAATCCCAATTGGTGGCCCTATCGCGCATACTCAGGTGTATGTATTAGATGAGATGGGTAGGGAGGTGCCAATTGGTGTGAACGGCATGTTATATACAGCAGGTCTTGGTTTAGCTCGAGGTTACTTACACGCTGATGAATATAATTCAGAGGCTTTTGTGGAGCTTGAATTGCCCGATGCGGATAGTGCCACGCCCCAACTACGACGTCTTTACCAAACCGGAGATATAGTACGCTGGTTGCCGAATGGTGAGTTGATCTTTATTGGACGGAGTAATCGTACAATTAAGGTAAGCGGTTATCTAGTGGCTCTTGATGAGCTTGAGGCTATCGCATTGTCCTGTCCAGGTGTCGAGCAATGTGTGGTTGTCACCGGTAACAATGAACGACGGCAGTTGTTATTATATTTCAGTAGTAGCGAGGCTCATTCCAGTGCTGAGGTTGTACGAATGGAACTCAAACAACGATTACCACACTTTATGGTACCCGCACATGTAATTAGGTTGCCTACCTTGCCACTTAACCGTAATGGAAAAGTGGATTTGACGAAATTGCCACCACCGTCGTTTAGTTCTGTCGTAGGCATGGGTCAGCCACTGTCGAATCTGGTTCAGCAACGGCTGTACATAATCTGGAACGAATTGTTGCAGATTGCTGAGATCGGTCTGGGAGATAGTTTCTTTGAACAAGGTGGTGATTCGTTGCTTGCTATACAATTGCTGCATCAGATAAATATGAGTTTTAAGGCAAATATCACAATAGTCGATATATTTCGGTACCCAACAATTGAAGCCATGGCTCAGTATTTGGAAGTGCAGCCCAAAGTGGTGGAGCAAGTTGGTATTGATAACAAGATGCGACTTGATCGTCTACGGTCGCTGAGAGTACGACTTCAAGCATGTATCAGCATAAAGTAGGGTATTTCAATGAGCGAATCGATTGAAAATGCTATTGCAATTATTGGTATGTCATGCAAATTACCGGTAGGAGAAACGCCTGAGCAATTTTGGCAGGCCTTAGTAAATGGAGTTGAAGCAGTTAGCTTTCTCAGTAATCAACAACTACTGGATAATGGTGTGTCGGTTGAGTATTTAACTGATCCTAATTACGTTAAGGCTGCGATAGAGTTGCCTGCTAGGCAGTTCTTTGATGCTAGTTTCTTTGGTATTTCACCACTTGAGGCCAGCTTGATGGATCCACAGCAACGACTATTACTGGAATGTGCTTATCATGCGCTTGAGCATGGAGGCTATGCACCGGAACAGAATTCTCTGGAAACCGGAGTATTTGTTGGTGCTGACCCCAGTAGCTATTTTGTACAGAATATCTTGTCCAATCCTCAGATGATGGTCAATGCCGATCAGATGCAATTGATCTATACAAATAGCTCAATAGCTACTCAGATAGCTTATCGCCTCAATCTGAAGGGACCTAGCCTAGATGTTAATACCGCATGTTCTACTTCACTAGTGGCTGTACATCTGGCTTGCCGGAGCTTGTTGCTTTACGAATGCGATATGGCATTAGCTGGAGGGGCATCGGTACAGGCAGCGGAACCATCGGGATATCAATATCGGCTAGACGGTATCTTGTCACCTGACGGTCATTGTCGGGCTTTTGATGCAGCGGCAGCAGGTACGGTACCAGGGCAAGGAGTGGTGTTGGTCTTACTTAAGCGCTACGAAGACGCTCTTAGGGATGGTGACTCTATATATGCATTGATACGGGGTTCAGCTATTAATAACGATGGGGCAAATAAAGTAGGCTATACGGCTCCCAGTGTTGATGGGCAAATTATGGTTATGAGACGTGCATTGGCAATGGCGGAGTTGCTTCCGGAGCAAATTAGCTATGTTGAATGTCATGGCACAGGCACATCACTCGGCGATCCAATAGAATTGACTGCATTAGCTGAAGTATACGGCGGTAAATTGGAAACTTGTCAAGGAGGATGCTACTTAGGTTCATTAAAAACTAATCTTGGTCATCTGAATTCAGCGGCTGGCGTTGCAGGATTGTTGAAGGCAGCATTGGCCTTACATCATCGGCAACTCCCACCATCGTTGAATTTTACACGGTTGACGCCAAAAGTTAATCTGGAGAGTAGCCGGTTGATTGTCAACACCCTTCTACGTAAATGGTGCGACGGCATTGAGCCATTACGTGCTGCTGTTAGCTCGTTTGGCATTGGAGGAACAAATGCCCATGTGGTGCTGGAAGAGCATGTTTCTTTTCAGACGCAGATTTTGTCCAACCAGCCAACTTTATTGACTTTATCGGCCAAGACATCAGAGGCGTTGGCGCAGAAACGACGCGATTTTGCGGCTTTCCTTAAGGTATCCCCCAATAATACCTTTGTGAATGCCTGTTATACTGCAAATGTTGGGCGTAGCTGTTATAAATATCGTTATGCGTCTGTTTCCACTAATCCACAGTCATGTATTTCCCAATTACTTGAAACAGACGAGCGTTCTATGCCGGTTTCTGCTCCTCTCGGTGTAGTGTTTGTATTGCATGATGGTGGAGTATCTTTGATTGAGTTAGGGCGCGTGCTATATACAAATTTGCCTTATTTCCGTCAGATAGTGGACATGGTGGCAGACAAATCTAGCTGTGAGTTGGCTGGTGAACTGTTATCTGATGAGGTACCGATTGATTGTGTTCAGCGCCAAATGCTGGTGTTTACGGTGTTGTATGCGTTGGTTGCGTTATGGATGCATTGGGGTGTTCGACCCACGTTAATGATAGGGGATGAGATTGGTGAACTTGTTGCGGCTTGCCATGCAGGAGTCCTTGATTTTGGTGCGGTAGTATGCTTGATTCGCTTGCGCATACAGCATTCTGATGATTGGGCTAAAGATTCGTTTATTTCCGCTTTCGAGAAAGTGTTATGGACACCACCTAAGTTACCTTACGTTTCCAGTCTGACAGGTGCTGATGTGAAGACTGAGATTATCAAACAGAGAGAGTACTGGTTGGAACCGCGCCAGCAGAATGTCTTTTTGACCGCAGTGTGCGAAGCTGCAGATAAGCCTGAACTATGTTTGCTGATTTTTTCGGACATTTCTTCTTGGGACAGTATGTTTACTTCCGAGCAACAGAAACGTTGTTTCTATAGTGTACTATCTAACGATTATGATGGTCTGACACAAATGTTATCGGCGGCGGCGAAACTGTGGGAAAACGGGATTGAACTAGACTGGAAGGCATTCTATGAAGGATCTCAACAGCGTATTGCAATTCCAATTTACCCTTTTCAATCACAGCGCTACTGGCTGGATGTATTGCCAACTTCTGTCAGGGAACCACTATCGGCAGCTGTTTCTTACAGTAAGCCCTTGGTTCTGGACCATTCTACAATAACCAGATCATATGTACCGCCATGTACTGAAGTGGAACGTGAGATTGCGGCAATTTGGTCACAACTTCTCGGTGTTGAACAAGTTGGAATTACGGATAATTTTTTCGATCTTGGTGGGCATTCACTTCTTGCTACCCAAATAAACACCCGGATATATGCTGCGTTCGGTATTCAGCTAACATTGGATGATTTATTCAATATGCCAACTATCAGAGGTACAGTGGAGCTATTGATGGAAAGGCAGTTATTACAATAGAACAAAGAGGCAGTTGTTACACAGGGCTGGGCTGAGTACTACATTATAAACCTCGCCACAAAGCATAGCTAAAGACTTGCATACTTTAATTGGAGCCAACACAGTACAAAAGAGGCTATATGATAATCAAATCTCCAAGTGACTTAATTTTTGACGATGTGTTCATGGAATTGCCGGGGATAGTCGCACAAACTTCGGTATTTGTCAAGCTTGAAGGACTTTCCGCGAGCGGTTCAATCAAGATCAAGACAGCTCTACGTATGATTGAGCGTCTTGAACTCGAAAGACAGTTGGGGCCAGGTCGTTCATTAATTGAAAGCTCCTCAGGTAATCTAGGTCTGGCTTTAAGTTTGATCTGTGCAATCAAAGGATACCCTTTCATTTGTGTTAGCGATCCAAATATTTCTCCATATACCGCTAAGTTAATCAAAGCATATGGGGCGCGTCTGATTATTGTTAAAGAACGCGATAAGAATGGTGGTTTTCTGAGTAGCCGGATAGATCTGATCAACTCAATGCTGGCAGCCGATAGTAATCTAGTTTGGAGTAATCAGTACAGCAACATTAACAACGTTGAGGCACATTATTTGAAGACAGGACCTGCGATTCTGCGTGAATTTCCTGATCCGAGCTATGTGTTTGTTGGTGTAGGGACTACTGGCACGTTGGGGGGGATATCTCGTTATTTGCGTCAGTATGCGCCGGATACCAAGATAATTGCAGTCGACACTATCGGCTCAGTTACATTTGGGCAACCATCAGGGGCGCGTCACATCCCTGGTCTGGGTACCAGCCAGCCACCAGAGATACGGCAACATTCTAGTTTCGATGATCTAATGATGGTGAAAGAGGAGGATGCGTTAAGCATGTGCTATCAACTGGCACAGCGTGGCATATTGCTTGGTGGTTCATCGGGCACTGTTTTGTGCGGTGTGCGACAGTACGCGGGTCATATTGCACCAAGTGATTGTGTAGTCGCGATTTCACCAGATCTGGGTGATCGCTATATCGACACTGTTTATAACCCGGATTGGGTCAAGCTCCATTATCCCTATTTCAACTCGATCAATGAAACCGTTACGATTCCTATTTGACAAGACACTGGAGATGAAATTGAAATACAACAAACAGCTTACATTGAAGATTATTGGAGCAGATCATATTGAGCAATGGCTGAGAGCACATCCTCTACGGGTATTTGAGCGGGTGCGGCAAGTGTATTTGGACCATGCACAAGGGCGAACAGTCAATCCAGACAGTAATTTCCTGTGTTTTCCCGACAGTGATATCAATCGTATCATCGCGCTGCCTGCGGCTTTGGAAGATGATAATCCGATTGCTGGCATCAAATGGATTGCCAGTTTTCCGCATAATGTTAAGCTGGGGATTGACCGTGCTTCTGCCTTGCTGATTTTGAATGATCGCTACAGCGGCTATCCACTAGTCTGCATGGAAGGTTGTACTATCAGCGCTGCACGCACAGCGGCTTCTGCAGCAGTGGGAGCGCACTATCTGCACCCTACGTCGAAATATATTAGAGGACTTGGCATTATTGGTTGCGGCCCTATCTCTTATCGAACGGTGAGCTTTTTGTTGCAACTAGGGTGGCGCATTGATTCTATATCATTGAACGATTTGCTTCCTGAGCGGGCTAATTTGTTCCTGCAAAAATGTGCGCATTACGATATTCCCTGCAACATAACATCCCAAGCTGAAGTCATTCAGTCTTGCGATATGGTGGTTTTTGCCACTTCAGCGGTACGCCCAAGTGTCGAGCAGCATCATTGGTTTTCCCATTCACCGACGGTCCTTCATATATCACTGCGTGATTTAGCACCTAACGTAGTACAAGTTGCGCAAAATATCACTGATGATGTTACACATTGTCTGAGGGCAAATACTTCTCTCGAATTGGCTTGGAGAGCAGTTGGTCACCATCGCTTCATCGATGGGGACATTGCTGATGTTATTGTTGGGCATATTGTGCCTGATCCAGAAAGACCGAGAATCTTTTCGCCGTTTGGTATGGGTGTGCTGGATTTGGCTCTTGCGCGCGATATTGTGACTGATTTGGATGTCAATAATGTGTTAGAGATATGTGATTTTTTCCCAGCTCCTTACCAGAAACAGTCTAAGTCATATTAAGAATGGAGAACTAATAAATAAATGTCAGTATATGCGCTGTAGTGAAGATGTATGTTTTGTATAGGAGCACATAGACAGAGGAAGCATCAAAATGATGCTGTATCTTAGTATTTGAGCAAGATTAAGGAAGTAAGTATGGATATTGTTGAAGAAATATCGGATGGTATGAATCGCAAGCAGGAGCAATATAGTTTGGAGCAAATATTGTTGTCAAGACGTAAGACTTCTGTACCAATGATTGTGCCACAGGTGTGGAGTAATGTCGAGAAACCAGTTCCGTTATCAATGGCGCAACAGCGTATCTGGTTACATGAGAAGCTAGAGAAATGTGGAGCCCTTTACAATATGCCTTGCGCCTTGCGTCTACGAGGGAGTCTGGATGTGGAGGCTTTGCGTCAAGCGATTGAGTTGCACGTACAGAACCATAAAGTGCTGTGTAGCCGTTTTATTGAGTGTGATGGTAAACCGCAGCAGGTATATAGCCCTATCTCTCGGCTTGAGTTACCGGAGTTATTGATGGCGAATGAAACAGAAGCAATATATTGGATGAGTTGCGATGCGGATATACCTTTCGATTTGGAGGAAGGTCCACCATTGCGTTGTCATCTGCTGTGTCTTAGTGAACAGGATCATATCCTGTCGTTGACCATTCATCACATTGTATTCGACGGATGGTCGCAGGGTATCATGCTACGAGAAATTTCTTGTGCTTACAATGCATTTACCAAAGGGCAATCGGTTCATTTAGATACCCCGCAGGTCCAATATGCCGATTATGGTTCGTGGCAAAGATCATGGTTGGAAGGAAAACGGATGCAGCAACAATTGATATTCTGGGCTGATCAACTGCGGGGAGCGCCAGCTCTGCTAGTTTTGCCGACAGAGCAGCCTCGCTCGGTGCAGCAAAGTTATGAAGGTAGAACTTTACACTTTAATATTGATGCTGGGCGTACTGTTCGAATCCGCCATTTGTCCCGGGAGCTAAATGTAACTTTGTATATGTTGCTGCTGGCGGCTTTTAACGTGTTGCTATCACGATATAGCAGTAGCTACGATATTGTGATCGGTTCCCCTGTCGCCAATCGTTTTCCTAAAGAGACGGAAGATCTGGTCGGTTTTTTTGCCAATACGCTGATTATGCGCAATCAGGTAATTCCAGAACAAACCTTTACTACATTTTTGCAGCAAGTAAAAAAGAATGCCTTAGCTGCTTACGCACATCAGGAAGTTCCTTTTGATATTGTAGTTGAATATTTGCGACCAGAGCGTAGCCTGAGTTATAACCCATTGTTCCAAGTGGAATTTGTATTGCAACAAGCAATACAACGGCACTTTACGTTGGAAAAAGTACAAGTAGATGTTATGGCACGCGACAACAGTTATACAAAGTTCGATCTGACCTTGTCTTTGGAAGACGGAGCTGATGTATTGCATGGTCTGATTGAATTCAATAGTCGATTGTTCTCTGCGGCATTTGCACAACGAATGGTGACCCATTATTTGACCATATTGGATAGTATATTGGGTGATCCGGGGCAACCTATTTGGGCATTGGAAATGTTGACATCGTCTGAGCTGGATACATTGCGTCAATGGGCTGGTGATTCTGAGCAGAGTATTGATCGGGGAATATTGCATTTCTTTGCCGATCAAGTGAGCATTCGGCCTAATGATATAGCCGTTTGTCATGGTGATGACCGTTTGAGTTATTCCGAATTAGAGCAATATGCTAATCGACTGGCACATGCTATGTGGCAGGCTGATGTCACCCAAGGAGAACGGGTGGCATTGTATCTAGATCGTGGTGTAGATTATTTGGCTGCCTTGTTGGCTGTATTCAAACTTGGTGCTGCTTTTGTTCCATTTAATCCGGAACAAAACATGACTCGCAATGCGCAGATGCTCCAGTCTGCGGAAATCAAGTTAATCTTAGCTAGCCCAACTTATGCTGAAAAGGTGGCTATGTTTGTTGATAGTGTTTTCATATTGACGTTACAGCGCGAAGCGCTGAAGAGTATGCCATCAATATGGCCTTATTCCCCTTCCTGGGTACCGGATGCTATGGCTTATATGATTTTTACCTCGGGTTCGACCGGTAATCCAAAGGGGGCTATGGTGACGCACCAAGGCATGGTAAATCACTTATTGGCAAAAATTGACGACCTTGGTTTGGATGCCAGCGATGTATTGGCACAGATCGCAGTACAGACCTTTGATGTTTCTGTGTGGCAATTTTTAGCCATGTTATTGGTAGGTGGGAGAACAGAAGTGCTAACGGGAGAAGTAGCTTGGCAGCCAGAACTATTACTACACCAGTTACAGAACCGTAAAGTCACAGTTATGGAGACAGTACCATCACACTTGGAAATTATCTTGGATGAAGTACAGTATAATGCTGCAACCTACATCTTACCTGATTTGAGATGGATAATCAGCAATGGAGAACCGATATCAGTGGTTCTGGCTGAACGTTGGTTTGATATTTTTCCAGGAAAGCCTTTAATGAACGCTTACGGTCCCACGGAGTGTTCTGATGATGTCACTCACTTTATCTTGCTCAACAAGCCTACTAACCTAGGACCCTATTTACCTATCGGAAAACCGATTACTAATGCTCGTGTGTATGTTCTTGATGCTTACCAACAACCCGTTCCAGTGGGGGCAATTGGAGAAATTCACATTGGTGGAATTTGTGTTGGACTAGGTTATTTCAAAGACGAAGAGAAGACGTGTTATAGCTTTGTTGAAGATCGCTTGTCTGGTATTCAGGGCTCGCGACTTTATAAGAGTGGCGACTTGGCTCGTTATTATTCGGATGGTACGTTGGAGTTACTTGGGCGTAGTGATTTTCAGCTCAAGGTTCGTGGTTGCCGAATTGAGGCTGGCGAGATAGAGGTTGCATTGTGCCGACATTCGGCCGTTGAGCAGTGTTTAGTAATGGGGAGCCATGATCGAATGGGTTTGATTCAATTGGTGGCTTATGTTGTGTCGTCACAGCGCCCGGCTCCTAGTGCTGCTGTTCTGCAAGCATTTTGCCGAGAATTGCTGCCGGATTATATGGTTCCCAGCGGTATTTGTTTGCTGGATAAATTCCCTCTATTGCCGAACGGAAAGATTGATCGCGGAAAGTTACCGCCTATACACGTTTTTGAATTGAGAAGTGATCAACAATATCAAGCACCGCGCAATCAGATTGAAACGCGCTTAGTCGAAATTTGGGCCGAACTGTTAGGACTGCAAAGAGTTGGCATCACCGATAATTTCTTCCAGTTGGGAGGGCATTCTTTGCTAGCCGTAGAGCTAGTGTCGCAATGTCGAGAGGTGTTAGGCGAGCAGATATCTCTGCAGCTATTATTTGAATACCCAACCATCCAAAAGTTAATGGACTTTATCCACTCCACGCCACAGGGGGTATGAGATGGGGAATCAAAAAAGTGGACGTAAATTGCATGACTTGGCACCAAGCCAGATTCCTGAGTGGTATACATATCAACTCAATCCGGAGAGTGCGGTATATAATATTAGCTTCAATCATTTCTTCTTACAGCGTATCCAGCCTACAGTGTTCATGCAGACATGGCAAATATTATTGGATAGGCATGATATATTTCGCATCAGGATGGTGTATGCGGATGGTAAGCCAAAGCAATTTTTGGGTGAACGTATTGTGTTGCAACCTGAAACGTTCTTTATCGATCGTACAGAATTGGCTCTGGTATCTGTAGCCGAGGAGCAGGAGAAGCTGGCTCGGTATTTCGCACGACAGCCTTTCGATATCGATCATGAGCATCTGTTCAGGTTGCACTTAATTTCTTATCCAGCGGAAGAGTATCAGTTGATTTTTACGGTGCATCACATCATTTGGGATGAGACCAGCACCATGAATTTAATCCGCGAGTTTACTGCACTGTATACGGCTAAGGCCGAAGGTATTGATGTCCATTTGCCTACTTTGGAAACAACATTTCTTGATTATGCCGATCAAATCAACAAAGATCTGACATCAGGGCAGTTAAAAAATGACCAAGCTTATTGGATGAGCCAATTTCATCAACCTCCTAATCCCTTAGAGCTTCCTACTGACTGGCCAAGATCTGCTCTGCAAACTTATAACGGTGACACAGTTAAAATCTGGTTGCCCCGTGATATGGTACGAGAGATAAAGGGTTTTTATATCCAGCAAAATAGTACTCTATTCATATTATTATTAGCGGTGCTCGAGCTGTATTTTTACCGTATCAGTGGTCAGCAGGATTTTGTTCTTGGTTGTCCAATCGCCGGACGAAAAAATAAAGATAAATTATTACTTGGTTGTTTTGCTGTACCCATGCCGATTCGTTGCCGTATTTTGGTTGGTATGAGTTTTATGGATCTACTCAAACAGGTTACCGAGATTGTCTTGGGAGCTATTGAGCATTGTCACTATCCTTGCGTGTCGATTATAGAACAACTCAGCTACCAAAAGGATTTATCACGTCCCAAATTATTTTCCGTTATGGCAGGAGTGCAAAATAACAAATCGGAGTTTATTACAATTCCCCTTGGTGTAGGCAGTTTATATACCAAGGATGTCTACACGGCGGAAAACCATGGCGCTCGTTTTGATCTTGCGATTGGCATGGACCCGGTTGGCAGCGATATTAAATTTTTTTGTACTTATAATAGCGATTTGTACGACAAGGAAAGTGCTAACCGTATCCTAGATGATGTGATGACCTTATTCACTCAAGTGATAACGGATCCAACTCGCTCATTGGAAAATTACTCATTACTATCGCCGAGTGCAGCACTACGGGTGCTGGTTGACTTCAATAATATTGATGTGCTAGGTGCTGATGAAAAAGCGACTATTGTGGATTGGTTCGATGAGCAATGGCAAAACCATCCAGAACGTATAGCATTGATAGATACCGTTGATGAACTCAGCTATGGAAAGCTAGCGTCTCAAGTGATGCAATTGGCGACTACATTGTTAGCGGTGGGTATAGTAGAACAAGATAGGGTCGGTGTGTTGTTGGAGCCGAGAGTGTCGCTGGTGGTTAGTTTGTTGGCTATCATGCGAGTTGGGGCAATTTACGTGCCATTGCACGAAGATTGGCCGAGTAACCGATTGGAGGATGTTGCAGAGCAAGTCAATTTCCGAGCGTTCATCACCTGCCGTCGGCTGGCAAGTCTAGCATTGCCTCTCAGTCCACACACACTAATAGTTGAAGATCTGGAAGCTGTGATGTTGTCCAAGATTAACAGAATACCTAGTCGTGCCAGCCCTGATGGTATTGCTTACCTTTTATTTACTTCTGGTACAACGGGAAAGCCCAAAGGAATACCGATCTTGCATAGTAGTTTGATTAATTTGATTGCATCTACTCAGGATCGCTATCGACTAGAGGAAACAGATCGTATGTTGTTCTGGACGGCTAGTTCTTTTGATGCATCGTTACTGGATTTATGCTGGCCTTTGGCTTGTGGTGCCCAGATTGTATTGTGGCCATATCCGGAAGCTAAATTACCCACTACTGCCATTGAAGTCATAGATCGTCACTACGTAACGGTATTCCAAACTGTACCATTGATGCTGGATGGGTTGAGCGAAGCTAGGTTGAGAAGGCCAGCAATAGATAGTCGACTTCGACTGATTATTTGTGGTGCAGCAGCGCTAAATCGTAGTGTATGTGATAGAGCTATAAGTTCTTTTGGCTGTCGCTTAGTCAACCATTATGGCCCAACTGAGGTGACTATAGATGCTTTGTGTTTTGATTGCTCCGAGCCGGTTCATGGGAACATGGTACCGATAGGGCACCCTTTGCCAAATGTACAGGTGTTTGTTCTGGATTGGTATGACCAACCGCTTCCTATCGGTGTAACTGGGCAAATTTGTATCGCATCTCCTAGATTGAGTCCGGGCTATTGGCAAGCACCACACTTGACTGAGGCTGCTTTCTTTGAAAAAACTTTTTTCCCTGGGGGAAAATCGTTACGTTTATACCGTACTGGAGATTTGGGTAAGTTTGATAAAACTGGGGTGCTACACTATATCGGGCGGAAGGATAATCAGGTTAAGGTACGTGGTAATCGTGTGGAGCTGGGTGATATAGAAAGCACATTACTGCTGCACCCCGCAGTAGCAAAAGCAGTCGTGCAATGGCAAGAACAGGAGAATGGGGGAGGGAGGCTCAATGCTTTTGTTGAGCTTCGAGATAGTGTAGTTAACTGCTTTAAAGTAAGTGATCAAATATACTACCAAAGCACAGTGGCTCAACGACCTTGGTTGCGCAAGTATATGAATCTAATCCACTATGAGACTTGGCCTAGGTATTTTGAAGGTAGCTCGGTGTTGAAGCGTTATTGGGAACAATTGTATGTACAATTCCCGTCCTATCAGTTCTGTTTGCTTGATGTAGAGGACAATGTAGCCTGTGTTGCTAACGGTATTCCCATGTATTGGGATGGTGAAATCGCCTCTTTACCAAGGGGCTGGGACAACGGCATAGAGTTAGCTTTTCGGCAACATACTGAGGGGATTGAACCGAACACCATACTGGGATTAGCGGGTATTGTTGATAGTCGCTATCAAGGGTTAGGTTTGAGTAACAAGATCGTTGAAGGGTTCCGAGCCTTAACGAGAATGCATGGTCTCGATCAATTCCTTGGGCCTGTGCGACCCGTAGGTATGCTTGATCACAGCAATATGGACGTAACTTCTTGGGTTGAGGCTCGTGATGGGAATGGTGAGCCACTTGATTTTTGGTTACGGACTCATGAGCGTTTGGGGGCTAAGACGCTGGGAGTAGCGATCCATTCACAACTGATAGAGGGGACACTGGATGAGTGGCGTGAGTGGATTGGTGTGACCCTTGATACGCAGGGTCCTCAATTGTTGCCTGAAACGTTGCAGGAAGTTATCGTCGATCTCGATAGTAATCATGCGCATTACTACGATCCGTCGATTTGGGTAGGGCACTATGGACTAAGAGATGCTCCGAACTGTGCTATAGATCATTATGGTTTAAGTGAGTTACGGGATCATCTTAGTGAACGTTTGCCGGCCTACATGCTTCCTGATGAATTATTCATCATTTCGGTTATACCAATTAATGAAAATGGGAAGATCGACACTGAGTGTCTTCTTTCTATCAACTTCTTCGATACAAAATATGTGATACAAGCTCAAAATGCTGTCCAACAACAGCTCATCGAGATCTGGCAGGATATATTGCAGCAAAGCGATATCGGCCTTGACTGTGATTTTTTCTTACTAGGTGGGCAATCACTGAAGGTAATTGAGATGCTGAATAGGGTTGAGCACGTCTTTGGGTGCAAGATTCGTGTTAAGGATTTTTATCATCAGTCCACTATTTATTATCTGGAAGGTTTAATTACAGCTTCATTAAAGGCAAGGTAAACATAATGTTTGAACTGATAAAACACAGATTGCGCCAGATTGGTTATCGTTATTTGAAGTTTTCTGAGGACCCTTTGTATCTAGTATTTGAAAAAATGTATCAGTGTGACCCTAGGCCGCTGAGCAATGTGATCCCACATCCAGCAGAGCGTGGTTTTTTGTTAACTAATTTCGTTTGTCCAGATTTTGCCCACTATAGAGGGAGGGAAATTACTTTCTTTAATTCCCGCCATGCTGTGGTGTACTGGTTACCTGGGGCAGCGCATAGTGGTGGAGGGTATGTAAAACCTGGCATATATTCAGTAATTGTGGGCGGTTATGCGGTCAAGCAGCCAGTAGAGTTGTGTATAGTCAAAGATGATGAAAACACAGTGATCCAATCAGCTATTTTACAGACCCGTTCGGTTTGTCCAATGGAGGGGGGATTCATAAGTTTTAAAATGGTTGCTAGAGAACTGCAATGTTTAACTTTGCAGTGGTTGACCCAACTACACGACCAGTACGGCCAGTTAAATAATGTGTGTGATAACAAGCAACTAAGAGAAGTGATAGGCGCTGTTCAAGAGTTGTATCACTATGATGACTTACGAGCCTATGCTGTATCGTTGCAACGTCTGTTAGATAAACTTTAGTCTGAAATACTGAGTGCCAGACAATGATTTTACGGGAGGATGTAATGATATCGATGTCGGCGATAGTAAGTAATGAAGCCAGAGTCTCTAATGTCAGCAGTATCCATATGCGCATTGTAGATTGTATACCTACACAATTGGGTGAGTTGTTAGCTCGTTTTGATGAACCACTCTCTCCATGTTGGCCGTATAAAAAATGGCCGCGTGATGATTTCGATGGTCCAATACGGGTAGGGGCCGAGGGGGGACATGGAGCAACTCGATATAGAGTGGAGCAATATCAACCGGACGAGGGGGTTTTATTTCGTTTTATCTCGCCCGATGGCTATGAAGGTGTACATGGCTTTTTAATCTATCCTTATATGCAGGGGAAGACGTTAATTATCCATTTTACTCACCTTCGTCTAAGCAGGTCTCACTACTTAATATGGCATTGTTTTACACGCTGGGTTCACGATGCTTTGATTTGTGATTTGCTTGATGGAATAGAATTATGCTTGACCGGAATTGTGGTTCGTCCAAGGCGTTGGAAGTGGCGTGTGTACTTTATCAGACATGCATTAGGAGGTGTGCGTTTACTGATTGGAAAATTCAACCCAAGGAGTAAGAAAAATGCATGTTCATGTTAATGATACGAAACAGCAATGGGTAGTTAATGATTTGTGTAAGGTGATTGTAGGCTTCCGTAATTTCACCACGCATGCAACAAGATCCAAGTATGTATCGTTTACTATTACGGATCAATTACAGATGTGTGAGCTGTTGGTAAGGTTAGCGCAATCTCGGCTTAACAACGAGCAGGTATCACAATATCCTAAGTACTTGTTTGAGCAATTAATCGACTTTGGGTTCCTGAAACCGATCGACAGACTTGGCATACTCGGCCGCTTTAAACGCTCGTTCAATGTACTCAACAGTGGTCGTTATGTATCAATCAGGTTCAATGGGCGTTGTTATTACGTTGCCTCTTTTGTATTTATGGCTTTTTATTCCCAGTATGAGAACGATTTTCTGAGGGAGACGGTCGTACTACCGGCTTGGTCTTCCAAGTTCACCTCTAAGGTATTTGACATTATCACGAAAGGGCTGAGTTCAGAACAATTCGACGTTCTTCCAAGAGCGATGAAAAATCGTTTGCTCAAGCATGGGTTGATTACTCCTGTGGATAAATTGCCTTTATTTGAGCGTTTCTTTAGTCAGCACTGTCAATTGTCAAGTAGTCTGATCAATGAATTGCCGCTGTTTTATCGGAATCACCTGCCAGCAATTGATGCGTCTTCTCATCTCTATCAACTCAATCCGAGAGTCTACTTGTCGATTGATAGTCTGGATGTCAAGCTGCGTGGGCAGATTCCGAATTTGAAGTGGGCTTTATCCTGTTCTCCCAGTATATGGGTGCATGATCCGGTCAAGGACATTTTGTCAATGTATTGGCTAACACCCACTCAGCAAAAAAATCTGAGTGATCTGTTGTCTGCTCGTATGCGTATTAATGAATTAGATCCGGAAACGTTTGTCCTATTCGTTTACAGCGGCATTGTGTATGATCCAAGTATGATTCAAACACGACGAGAGCAATGGTCGTGGCAATTGAGCGAACTAAAGAAGCAATTGGTTCAGAATTCTTGCATTACTTTTGAGGGTATCCTGTCACCAATCGAACTAGCGATCGCGCGGAAATACATGCGTTTTATGATGGACAAGAAATATTTACTGCTGGATCGTGCCAATGGCAGTACTCAACAACGTTTTTGGTATCATCGGGACGAGTTTTCTTTTTATATACAGGGTCAGGTTTGCACGTTGATCAATCAAGTATTACCAGATCCAGTTAAGCCAGGGCATAACGCTTTGACTATCTACAAGTCAGGAGCGATCTTGCCTCGCCACAAGGATGATGTGCTGGCATTTTCTTGGGTTATGTCGTTACCAGTTGAGACTAAACCAGAAATATCAAAGGATCAGGCGTGGCCAATTTATGTAGAAACTCCAATGGCTGTGCACAAGACGATGCTACAGTCTGGTGATGGTCATTTGATCAACCCGCAGATGCCACATTGGCGAGATGTATTGGAAGATGGTCAACTTAGTCTCTTGCTGTTGTGGTTTGTGCCACAAAATTTCACAGGATATGTCAATGGTAACTGGATTGATTGAAACGAGTCGTCAATGGGGGTTTTTGTTAGAAAAGTAGAGTTACTACAGCCGTAGAAGCCGAAAATTTGCTGTTCACGACTCGACTCTGAGAAACCCGATGATTTCACTGAATGAAAGGGAAGTGTGCCGGTGGCGCTTATATAACCTATTGTCAATTAACTGCTGATGCTCAGAAGGGGATAAATTTTTGGTAAAAAATCGTTAATCTTTGAGTAATTAAGATCGTCAATCAGGATTCGTCTCTGTCAATCTGACATTATGCTTTGTTTTTTGAGGAGCGAGAATGACTACTCTTTTATGAAAAGCTTTCTTGACGTTGAAATAGACCTTGATTAATTTAAGGCAGTATTCGTTATCGCGTAAGCGATCGTTAATGTTCCCGTAGTCTGAGAGGAACGCCTTCGGGTGACTGATCTCAATGCCATCATAGCCTGAGAGATGGCGTCTTCGGACGGCAAATCCGTTTATCCTTTGAAAACGGGTATCACTAACAATAGTGATGAAGGTGCAATTTCACAGGCAATTTTCTGACTTGCCAGTATCCTCAAACAATAACCTGCGGGTTGATTTTGCTTTCTACGATTGGCTTGCCTGGGTGGTTTCGTTCAGTAGTCTGGATGACTGTTGTCAGATTCGACAGGTTATTGGATATTTTGCGGACAACGCATTGGGCCCAGAGGAAACCGGCAGCGTCACTTGTTGGCGTGATAACGAAAACCAAGTGACGCTGCCAGCGTACAACCTGCCAAACCACGTAATACAAGCTTTCCCCACGTCTTCTACCGTCTGATCGATACGTAGTACATTGGTCAGGATAGTTTGAAGACTGCCACTTACCCTAACGTCTTGAGTGAAAAACAATCATGTTGACGTTTTATATTCAGAAGAAGGAGAACAATCGACTCGATATTGATGGCGACGTCAGTGAAAACTGGCGTTGGAGGTAGTCTGACAACGGTCAGGACGGTGTAAACCGCGAACAGCTCAGAGAGCTGGGGTGCCTCGTAAGAACTCAACCTTTCGCCACCCCGATGCACAGATATCAGTCGAGCCGCAGGAAGCGCAAATCAAACTGTGCCGTTGGGGTTGAGAGATGATATTCAGAATACTGTTTTGTATTGCTTGCCTCCGTCAGGTTACAAGCGGTGGTGTCGTGTGGGTTAAAAAGGAAATCGTTTGAATGTCAAAGTTGAGTAAACAGTTAGTCACGTTGGCCCGTCAGGCTGGCGGCAGTTTTAAAACCGTTTCAGACAGAATGAAAATCGCCAAACGTCTGGCAGAAAGCATGGCGATATTAAATATTCAAATCCGTGATATTAAGAATATGAAAATTAATCATATTGAAAAATATATCGATAGCCGAAAGTCAGAGAATATTTCAAAGCGCACGTTACAAAATGAGATGGCGGCTGTTCGGGCGATATTCGCTATGGCGGGAAGATCTCAATTAGCTAACCCTCATCACGAACGGTTAAGTAATCATGCGCTCGGATTATCTGGCGTCAGCCGGGAGGGGACTAAGATGGCGATTTCGGATGAGCGTTATCACACGACGCTTGTTTTGGTCCGGGGGAAAGATGAAGGGGTAGCTGCGGCTATGCAACTTTCTCGTTATCTGGGACTGCGAACGGAAGAAGCGGTTCAGGCGGCAAAATCATTAAGAACGTGGGAAAAAGCTTTATTGCGTGGGGATGAAAGAGTAAGGGTAGTGTTTGGTACAAAAGGAGGACGTCCCCGTGACACGACGGTGGTTGATCGGGATAAAGTGATCCAGGCAGTCAGAACGGCAATAAAGTATGCCAATAAAAATCAGGGTCGTTTGATTGATAAACCGAATTTACATTCGGCCATTGATCGTTACCGGAATATCGTCAGGGAAGCGGGGTTAACCGGAAAGTCTTCGCCACACAGTTTGCGTTATGCTTATGCTGTTGAGGCCATAAATTATCATCTGTCGAAAGGATTCAGTCGAAAAGAAGCGGAAGCGATGGTTTCAATGGATTTAGGGCATGGTGACGGGCGAGGGCATTATGTTGCCCGTGTGTATAATAGACAGGGTGGCCATGATTAATCTGTTTTTGGATTTAGCTTGAATAAGAAAAGTATTCTGTTTAGCATATATTGGCTTATTTGTTGTTTTTGAACAACTGTCAATGTTCTTGCAGTTTGAGAGGAACGCTTTCGGGTGACTGCTCTTAATGTCAGGGGGTCTGAGACTGACGCTTTCGAGTGACCTGTAATGCCACTGTAGCCTGCAAAGTGGCGCCTTTGGGCGGTACACCCGTTTATCCTTTGAAAACGGGTATCACTCATCAGTGATGAAGGTGCAATTTTACTGACCCAGTGGAGGCGTTTAGTTTCCCGATGGGTGACAATCCTCCTTAGTAATCAGGAGGATTGCCAATAGGAAATATAAAATGCGGCTTTGAGACTCACGAGTCTGCCCGTACAAGCGAACCACGTATAGGAAACCTGTTTGACCCCTGTTGACAGCAGTGATGATAATGACTGCGGTGACTGGCGTCATGAGATTTTCTACCTGCCGGATAAGCGGTTAATACCGTGATACCCATTCTGACTACCACCCTGACGGGGAAGACTTTTCCCTGATACAGGGAGAGTGTTCCTCGTTTTTTTCATTCGAGGAAATATTATGCAAACTTTATCGTTATCAACGGAAATATCGGTGAAATCTGTCCGGTTTGAAGAACTGTTTTCGACACAAAGCTGGCTTGAGGCGTTGTTAAAGAAAATGTTTTTTCGCCGGGCCATTCGGTTATGTCCCGGGTATCAGGGCGATTTCTGGGAGGGCCGTGTTTTGTCAAATGGCATTTTTTATGCCGTTCCGACGTTTCAACAACAATACCGTGTGTTTGTTGAGGATAATGGTTTTGAGGGGATCATGTCAGCGGAGGCTTTTGGCATCACGGTGACGCTATTCTCTCTGTATGAACTGGCAGATTTCAGTGAGCAGGACGACGATATTAAAGCCTTTCATGCTTTGTATGGTTATGCTCGTGGGCATTCAGAAGCTGAAAAAATACTCGCGGCTATTGATTAAATATTATCTGCTTATTCGAACTGAATTTTTATTTAACCCAAGTGAGGCGTGTTTCCCGGGTTGGCGATAACAGGGCCAGTTCCCGTATCTTAAAGGCGTCCTGATAAGGATTGACCTGACGGATTTATTCACTTTGTATGATGTTCTTGACGGACATCTTTTTTCACTTCCCGGGGCTTGTCCCCGTCAAGGGCGGGTTTCCGGTAACAGGAGCTGTTAATGCCTGCTTTTCATTCACCTTCTGATCCGATAATCCTGCCGGCTTCAGAGACATTAACCCCGAAACAACAATCCCTCATCCGCGATTTGATCCGTGATGAATGTGACTACCGTGATCGTGACGCACTCTTCAAACTTTTGAGCGTGATAACGCTGCTTAAATTTGCAGGGATCTTAACGCTGGGTGTGTTGTTACTGGTTTTCCGGTTGTTATGGGGATAAAAGGAGACGAACCATGCTAATGATCTTTGTGACAGTGCTTTGGGGCGTGATTCGCTGGATTTCTTTGTCGTTTTACCATGTACTGTCCTGGTTGTTACGGCGAAGACCGGTGAGGTTACCGGCAGCTCATGCGCGAAGACTCACGGTGTATGCCGGTAAATGGCAACTTTCTGATGACGCTAAGTCGTGCGGGAGACCGGTGGTGGTTAGAGATAGACACAGCTACAAACCGGGTGTGGAGTTGCTGTATTTCGGTGAGGAGAGTCCGGAGCCGTTTTATGGCGAGCGGTACCTTATCGACGAAACGGAAGCGGTGGATTCGGCGCAACAGATGCTCACGCGTCTGCTGAGACAGCGTAGTTTATCGAAGGCTTATGATGAGGCCGCATAATGGTCAATAAGACGTTGACTGCCGTTACCCGGGCGGTGATGCCGGCCGTGGCGATTGAGGAGCCTGTCTGGCTGCGAATGGTAAGTTATCCGTCTGCGCTAGAATATGAAACAGAACGGTTTCATCAACTGATTTACCAGGCATTCAAAGCCTGGTCGGCAGCCAAGCCGGGAGTCTGTGAGGTGACGTTTGGTTTTTTCTGTTTGCCGCACGACGGCGACATGAAGGCTCCTTTGTGGCAAGCGCTGCGGCTTAAACATGAATCTGATCGGTTGCTGATTGCGTTGGACGCTTAATTTATTGATCACCCTGACGGGGAAACCCGCGAGGGTTAACTCCGTCAGTCATTTTTTTACAACAGGAGTTAACCCTATGAGTACAATGACGACGAAAGAACACATTCGGGAACCGTCTCAGTCTCTGTCAGTGCAGGCGCTGGCTGGCTGAACCGGAGATATTCAGAAAAACCCGTAGCCGGTTTAATCAGTGGCTGCAGGCGCAATTCGACAATCACTATCACACGCTGAGAAATCATGGTTACCGCTGTTTTCTTGCTCGCCATCATCCGACCGAGCTTGAGCGTTACGATGAGGCTTGTGAAGCCTTACGGCGTGAGGAATTTCACCGGTTCAGTGAGTTGCAGACGCTGGGGCTGTTCCTGTATCAACAGGTTCAGCTAAAGGAGAAAAAACTCAGGCAGCGTCGTCGCTGGCTGTTGACCGGGATAGCATTGACATCGCTGGTGACAGGCGTGTGTTTGATGCTTCACGTTTACGAAGTTGACTTGTCAGCAGCTTATCACTGGCTGATCGCGTTACCGGCCAAAATAGCTCATTATTTCATGCGCTAATTATTTATCTCCCGGGGAGAGACGACTCCCTGTGGACGGGTCTCTTCCTTAATTTTAGACAGGAAAGATGATGACCCTTTCTTACCTACCGGATGATATCTGCCGGTTAATAACCCGACGTCTTACAGACAGCCTAGAAAGTGGATGGGTGCCCTGGCAGCAGCCCTGGCAAGCGGCCAGTGAGTACGGTTTGCCGCAGCATGCGCTGACCGGACAACCGTTTAGCGGTATCAATGTGCTGTTGCTCTGGCAAACTATGTTGCAGCGGCAGTTGATATCTAACCGCTGGTTAACCGGTGATGAGTTAAGAGCGTTAGGCGGATGGGTGGTCAAAGGTGAAAAACCGACAACCATCGTCCGTTACCAGCCTTCAATGTCGCTGATACGTGTCATTAATCTGGAACAATGTGAAGGACTGCCGACAGAACTTCAACCCGGTTGTCCTTTACCTCCCCGTCCGGCTCCCGGTTTTACCGCTGTTCAGCAACTAGTGACGGCCAGTGGGATCCCGGTGGTTCATCGGTCGGGCATCATGCCCGTTTACCGACCATGGCATGATCGTATTGAGCTGCCTGTCCGGCGGGACTACGTTGAAGATTCACAATACTGGCATGACTTGTTGCATCAACTGGTTTATGCCACTGGCCATCCGTCCCGGTTAAACCGCTTTGGCCTGACAACCCAAAGTGAGTTAGATGAAGCCCGGGAACAATGGGTGACAGCATTGGGCGCGGCGTTTGTGGCGGCATTAACCGGTGTTCGGGGTAACCCAGTATATCCTGATAATACAGTACCCTGGGAACACGCTTTGGGTTCAGATCCGTGGTGGTTATTTCAAGTGGCTAATGATGCCCGCCGTGCTATGGATTATTTGCAAGACAGCAGACAGCAGTTACCGACCCAGGTGGAATTGTGGCAGCAGATGGCTACCGTGTTGCTCAGTGAACACTATGGTTTGCCGCTGAATGACACCATGCTGGAATATGATGAGGTGGTTCAGCGCCATATTGATCAGGGTATCACGCCGCTGATGGCTGTCAGTGCTTTAGCCCGAATATATCACTGGGAACGACATGACCAGCCAGAAGGCAGGTTGTTTCCGGAAGAGTTGGGGCAGGCCAGCGAGGCACTGGCGTTATTCGCCAGCCAGCCATCGTATCTGAACTATGCTCGGATCCCGGTGACAGAACCTGCGGATACTGGCGAACCGGACAGATCATCACATTCTGAATGGTTGTTGTTACCGCCGGTGGCGTCTGACCGTGGTTATGCGGATGAAGATAATGATCCAATTGACGATAACGTTGTGGAACTGCCATTGGCGGCAACTTACCGGGAACCGAATCCACATAAACAGGCTTTTATCAGACTGTTTAACCAGATTGCACCCCATGAAAATCGCTGGCAGGTGTTCTGTGATTTTGTGCATATGGCAGCCTGTTCATTGTATAACGCGCTGTTGCAAAATGAGGAATTTGAAGCGGACTATATGCAGCGGGTTAAACGTTATTCCCGTGAAGATGCATTCCGGCTGAGTCGTTTGCTGAGTGAAGTTATTAT
Source organism: Photorhabdus africana (assembly GCF_035181445.1). NCBI lineage: Bacteria > Pseudomonadati > Pseudomonadota > Gammaproteobacteria > Enterobacterales > Morganellaceae > Photorhabdus > Photorhabdus africana. The sequence continues at coordinate 397 of NZ_JAXBVE010000045.1, read as the reverse complement.
GGGACTGGAGTATGAAGTCGGTGATTTTCTGGGGTCTATTTTCATGGCGCTGGAATTAGGTAATGACCAAGCCGGTCAGTATTTTACGCCGTTTCCTGTCAGCCATATGATGGCCAGAATGCAGTTCACTGAAGGCTTGACGAAGTTGGGATCCGGAGAGCATGAATATATCACGGTGTCTGACCCGGCTTGTGGTGCCGGCGGGATGATTATTGCGATGCATCAGGCCATGCTGGAAGCGGGGTTTAATCCTCAGCAGCAGATGTTGGCGTTTTGTGTCGATATCGACCCGGTTGCCGCGATGATGACGTATATCCAACTGTCGTTGCTGGGCATCCCGGCCGTGGTCACGGTAGGCAATTCACTCACTCATGTCATGTCTCAGCAAATGGTGACG
>NZ_JAXBVE010000044.1:0-36278 GCF_035181445.1 Photorhabdus africana | reverse complement strand
CTAAAATTGCCGTTTGCCACAATCTCCGTATTCCCCGTCATCGCGTATTTCAGGGCGTCGCACAGCGAGGGAAAACGAGTACTGGCTGGTTTTATGGCTTTAAACTTCATCTGGTTATCAATGATTGTGGTGAACTTTTGGCGGTTAAGTTGACCTCAGGAAATAAAGATGATCGTCATCCCGTCAAAGCACTGGTACAAGGGTTAACAGGGTGTTTGTATGGCGATAAAGGGTATTTGTCACAGGCTTTGTGCGATGAACTGGAAGCAGAAGGAATAACGTTAATCACTCATGTCCGTAGTAACATGAAGGCAAAAGCGTTATCTCTCTGGGATAAACTGATGTTAAGAAGGCGATTTTTGATAGAAACGGTCGTGGATCAGCTCAAAAATATCTCGCAGATAGAGCATTCAAGACACCGCAGTCAGCTCGGTTTTTTATTGGAAATCGTCGCGGGCTTAATTGCTTATACATTCCAACCTAAAAAACCGAGCCTGAATTTACGGGATTGTGATATCGCTATTTTTAAACGAAGCTGAGGTTATCTAATAATAAAAAATACGAATTAGATTATTTATAGATAATAATCTAATAATGAATAATATTTTCAATATAAAAACGCAAAATCAATAATAATAAAAACCGGCCAAAAGATAACATTACAGAAGAATAGACAAGAAAAACTATGATGCTATAAACGACAAATAAGGTAGTAAATGTAAAATAAATCAGATTAATGCTCAGTTACTGGGCATTACCGGCAAAAACCTTATAGGCTGTCAAAAGAATAGTAAGTTGAGGCAATAAGAAACGCCGGCATCGCCAGCGTTTTTTACTTGTTAGCATCAGTTAATCAGAGATTAAGCTTCAGCAACAATGTTAACGTTCAATTTAGCGAATACATCGCTGTGTACCTGGAAGTTAACTTCGTGTTCACCAGTAGTACGCAGAACGCCATTAGGCAAACGCACTTCGCTCTTAGAAACTTCAACGCCCGCGGCGGTAACTGCATCAGCGATATCACGAGTACCGACAGAACCAAACAGTTTACCTTCGTCACCTGCTTTAGAAGCGATAGTAACGGAACCCAATGCATTGATTTTCTCAGCGCGAGCTTCTGCTGTTGCCTGAACGTTAGCCAGGTTAGCTTCCAGTTCAGCACGGCGAGCTTCGAAGAATTCGATGTTTTTCTTAGTTGCAGGAACAGCTTTGCCCTGTGGTACTAAGTAGTTACGGGCATAACCCGGTTTAACGTTAACTTGATCACCCAGGCTACCCAGGTTTGCTACTTTATCAAGCAGAATAATTTGCATTACCTTATCCTCTCAGAGTCGTTAATGGACTGTGCCGATTACTGATGACGATCAGTGTAAGGCAACAAAGACAGGTAGCGCGCGCGCTTGATAGCACGAGCGAGCTGACGCTGATATTTTGCACGGGTGCCAGTGATACGGCTTGGTACAATTTTACCGCTCTCGGTGATGTAGTTTTTCAGCGTAGCGATGTCTTTATAATCAATCTCTTGAACGCCTTCCGCTGTGAAACGGCAGAACTTGCGACGACGGAAATAACGTGCCATTTGGCTAGTCTCCAGAATCTATCAATTCAATCTGCTCGGCATGAAGAACCAGTTTGTTAAGACCATTGCGACCTTGATGGCAACTAATGAATCCTGAAACGGTTAATCGACTGCCGACCGTTATACTGTGAGTTAAAACTTGTAACAATTGTCCGCTGGCAATAACGGGCATTCTGCACCATGCTTGCCTGCTCAGACCGGCTTCCTGTTGCTGTGAACGGTGCTCAAGCACAAATTGACAATGAGGAATGCCGGCAGGACTGACTTTTCGAATGGGGACCTTGCACACTGTGCCAGAAAGCACCAAACGATTAGTTGTCACAGTTATTACTCTTCAGAATCCCCAGCTTCTTCAGCATCCATATTGGCGTCTTCCAGAGAGTAGTCACGGCTGCGACGTTCATCTTTGGCTTTAACCATTGGAGATGCTTCAGTTACCGCGTGCTTAACGCGCATAATCATGCTGCGGATAACGGCATCGTTGAAGCGGAAGTTAGTTTCCAGCTCATCAATCACTTCCTGCGGTGCTTCAACGTTCATCAGAACATAATGAGCTTTGTGCAGTTTGTTGATTGGGTAAGCCAGTTGACGGCGGCCCCAGTCTTCCAGACGGTGAATCTGACCTTGCGCGTTAGTGATAATCGCACTGTAACGCTCAATCATGCCCGGAACCTGTTCGCTTTGGTCAGGATGGACCATAAAAACGATTTCGTAATGACGCATTAGAATTGCTCCTTACGGATTATTCAGCCTCCTGTCAGGGTCAACCGCGGCCCGTGGAGGCAAGGAACTTGTTTAAGTGCGGCTGAAAAATTGACGCGTAACTATACCTACCCTACATAAAAAACTCAAGGAATGAACAATACAAAAACACTTTTGTTCATATGTGGGATAAATGAGTTATAACGAGCCGCGCTGACGCACCGCCTCAAATAGGCAAACTCCCGTAGCAACAGACACATTCAACGATGAGACAGAACCTGCCATTGGGATGCTAATCAATTCATCACAGTGTTCACGAGTCAGACGACGCATACCTTCCCCTTCCGCTCCCATCACCAGTGCCATAGGACCGGTTAGTTTGCTCTGATACAGCGTATGGTCTGCTTCTCCTGCTGTACCCACCACCCAGATATTGTACTCTTGCAATAAACGCAAGGTACGAGCCAGGTTGGTGACTCGAATAAGTGGTACGCTTTCCGCAGCACCACATGCCACTTTCTTCGCCGTGGCATTAAGCTGAGCAGAACGATCACGTGGAATAATAACAGCATGTACACCTGCTGCATCAGCACTACGCAAACAAGCACCCAGATTATGGGGATCTGTCACACCATCAAGCACCAACAAGAAAGGGGTTTCTGCTTGTGCCAGTAAATCTGGTAGGTCGTTTTCTTGGTACTGACGCCCTGGCTTCACTTTGGCAATAATCCCCTGATGCACTGCACCTTCCGTTTGATTATCCAGCCACTGACGATTTGCCAGTTGGATAGTCATCCCGATACTTTCCAGCGCATGAATCAATGGTGTCAGACGGCGATCTTCACGTCCTTTCAGGATATAAACTTCGATAAAACGCTGAGGATCGCGCTCCAGTAAAGCTTTAACGGCATGAATACCGTAGACAATTTCACTCATAATCTTCTTATTTTCACTGTTATACATATACAGCACTGACGAATACGTGAGCCTATTCGATAAGCTTCACGTACTCAGGGGGAGATTAAAATATTTACGCTATCCTGAAATAGGATAGCCCTTTGATTATTTATCTGCGCTTTTCTTAGCCCGTTTGGCTTTGAATTTAGCGGCAATTTTCTGAGTTTTGGTAGAAAGCGTCTTACCCTTTTTCTTATCCCCTTTAGGCTTATCCGCAGATCGCTCTTTACGAACAGCACCATCAGGCTCAAAATGAGCTTCTTTGCGATAACCACGCCCTTTTTTCTTACTGCTTTCGCGGCCAAGTTCTACTTTTCTCTCTTTATCGCGCGCTGTTTTACCTACATTCCGGGCTTTGCGGGTGGTAGAAAGCAGCTTAAAGTCAATATTACGTTCATCCATATGAACCGCTTCCACACGAATTTCAACTTCATCCCCTAACCGGAAAGTTTTACCCGAGTATTCACCCACTAAACGCTGACCGATATTATCGAAATGATAATAATCATTACTCAATGTGGAAACATGTACCAAGCCGTCAATAAACAGCTCATTCAAGCGAACAAAGAAACCAAAACCTGTCACACTCGTGATGATCCCAGTAAAAGTATTGCCCACCTGATCCTGCATAAAATCACACTTAAGCCAATCGGCGACGTCTCTCGTCGCTTCATCTGCGCGGCGCTCTGTCATAGAGCAGTGTTGGCCCAGTTGCAACATCTGTTCCATATCACTGTGCCATCCCCCAGTCGGTGTTCCACATTGCTCAACAATGCCTTGCTGTTTCGCTAGCAGATATTTAATCGCCCGATGCAACACCAGATCCGGGTAACGGCGGATAGGTGAGGTAAAATGCGCATAAGAATTTAATGACAGACCGAAGTGACCCCGGTTTTCCGGATCATAAATTGCCTGTTTCATTGAACGCAGTAATAGGGTTTGCAGTAGCTCATGATCCGGGCGTTCAGCCACTTGATGCATCAGTTGCGCATAATCCTTTGGTGTTGGTTGCATGCCTCCGGGCAGCGTCAATCCCAATTCGCCGAAAACCGAGCGCAAGTTAACAATACTCTCTTCTTTTGGCCGATCATGAATACGATAAAGCACCGGCTCCCCATTTTTTTCCACGAAGCGCGCCGCCGCAATATTCGCCAGAATCATGCATTCTTCAATCAATTTATGAGCATCATTGCGAACAATCGGTTCAATTCGCTCGATACGACGTTCAGCATTAAAGATAAACTTCGCCTCTTCTGACTCGAACGAGATTGCACCACGTTGCTCACGGGCATTTTCTAATGCCTGATATAATTCATGTAAATGCTCAATATGCTGAACTAGTGGCTTGTAGTGCTCACGCAGCTCCTCATCACCCTGCAACATTCGCCATACTTTGGTATATGTCAGACGGGCATGAGAATTCATGACGGCTTCGTAAAATTTATAGGATGATAATCGCCCCTGCGCTGAAATCGTCATCTCACACACCATACAAAGGCGATCAACCTGCGGGTTCAGAGAACAGAGGCCATTAGAAAGCACCTCCGGCAACATGGGGACAACCTGAGATGGGAAGTAAACCGAGTTACTCCGGTTACGTGCTTCGGCATCTAACACCGTTTGTGGGCGCACATAGTAACTGACATCAGCAATGGCAACCCATAAACGCCAACCACCACTTCGCTTCCTTTCACAATAAACGGCATCATCAAAATCACGGGCATCTTCACCATCGATTGTCACCAACGGCAGAGTACGCAGATCAACACGGTCTTTTTTCGCAGATTCTGGTACCTGCTCATCCAAGGAAGCAACCTGGTTTTCCACCTGTGGCGGCCAACTGTGGGGAATTTCATGAGTACGCAGGGCAATTTCCACTGCCATGTTCGTTCCCATCTTTTCACCCAACACTTCAACAATCTTACCGATAGCTTTTGTGCGGCGCGCCGGGCGTGTCATTAACTCGACTACCACCACATTCCCCATGCGAGCACCACCGCTTTCATCTTTCGGGATCAAGATATCAAAGCTTAAACGGCTATCATCCGGCACAACAAATCCCATACCAGAATCAAGAAAATAGCGGCCAACAATCTGACTGGTCTTAGGCACCAATACACGAACGATACGTGCTTCATTACGCCCTTTGCGATTCAGGGACAATGGTTGTGCCAGCACAACATCACCATGAATAGCCATTTTTAACTGCTCGGCAGAGAGATAAAAATCGTCTTTGTGACCTTCTACTCGTAGGAAACCATAACCATCTCTATGCCCAATAACAGTACCTTTCAGTAAATCCAATCTTTCCGGCAAGGCATAACATTGGCGACGAGTGAAAACCAATTGACCATCACGTTCCATAGCCCGTAAACGACGACGTAATGCTTCAATATCTTCATCGTTAATCAGATTCAGCTCTTGCGCCAGTTCCTGGCGACTTACCGGTACAGTATGTTTAGCAATAATGTCTAAGATGTACTCGCGGCTTGGAATGGGTGACTCGTATTTTTCTGCTTCGCGCCCCAAAAAAGGATCTTGTGACATCGCTGTTCCTCCGTTGTCATCAGCAGGCTGTTTGCGCCATTTCTTCATTCGGTCAGAAGCAGCTTGTAAAGGGGGATATTATCTTCAATCATATCAGCTAAAGTATGCTTATCCAGTTCTTCTAAAAACCTTTCTATTGCCTGATTTAATACAACCTTCAGACGACACGCAGAAGTGATATGGCAAGATTCCTGACTACAGTTAACCAATGATAATGGCTCAAGAGCGCGAACGACATCGCCAATTCTGATATCCTTCGCTGGCTTACCTAAACGGATACCGCCGTTTTTACCACGAACAGCATCCACTAATCCTAAATGACTCAATTGGTTAATGATTTTTACCATGTGGTTACGAGAAACACCATAAATATCAGTGACTTCAGAAATACTGGTCATCCGGCTTTGCGGTAAAGAAGCCATATAAATTAGCGCGCGCAAGCCATAATCTGTAAAACTCGTTAACTGCACATCAACCTCTGGATAATAAGATATAAACTAATATATCCGAGAACAAACTGAAAAAATAAGTATTTGTTCAACTTATATACCATGAATCTACTAAAATCATGTTGATCTCCTCATCGTTAAACAAAAAAGGCCACAATAAATAACAAAAAACCGGGCTGAAAAGCCCGGCTTTACCTGATTATAGGTACCATCAGGCATCAAACGGATCACGCAGAATGATAGTTTCTGAACGATCCGGGCCTGTAGAAATAATATCAACCGGAACACCGGTCAGCTCTTCTACACGTTTGATATAGTTCAATGCCGCCTGAGGCAATTTTCTATGCTCTTTCACACCGAAAGTGCTTTCATTCCAGCCAGGCATGGTCTCATAAACAGGTTCAATACCTTCCCAATCATCCGCTGCCAGAGGTGTCGTTTCAATTACACTGCCATCAGGCATACGGTAACCAGTACAGATTTTTACTTCTTTCAAGCCATCCAGCACGTCCAGTTTGGTCATACAGAAACCTGACAATGAATTGATCTGTACTGCACGACGGATGGCAATGATATCCAGCCAACCAGTACGGCGGCTACGCCCCGTAGTCGCGCCAAACTCTTGGCCTTTTTCGCGCAAGTAACTGCCAGTTTCATCAAACAGTTCAGTTGGGAATGGACCAGCGCCGACACGAGTAGAGTATGCTTTGATGATCCCCAAAACATAATCAACATAGCACGGACCTAAACCGGAACCTGTTGCAACGCCACCCGCGGTAGTGTTGGAAGAGGTCACATATGGGTAAGTACCGTGGTCAATATCCAACAATGTGCCCTGTGCACCTTCGAACATAACCAATTCACCTTTCTGAGTTGCTTTATACAACAAATCAGAAACGTCGACGACCATATCCGTCAAAATATCGGCAACAGCCATGATTTCATCTAGGGTCTTCTGGTAATCAACCGCCGGTTCTTTGTAGTAGTTAACCAGTTGGAAATTGTGATATTCGATAATTTCTTTCAGCTTAACGGCGAATGCTTCCTTATCAAATAAATCACCAACCCGCAGACCACGACGAGCAACTTTATCTTCATACGCAGGACCAATACCACGACCGGTTGTACCGATTGCTTTTGCACCACGCGCTTTCTCGCGGGCATTATCTAATGCAACATGGTATGGAAGAATAAGTGGACAGGCTTCTGAAATGAGTAGACGCTCGCGAACAGGAATACCACGGGATTCTAATGCGTTCATCTCTTTCATCAGCGCATCAGGCGCTAATACGACGCCATTTGCAATAATACTGATAACATTTTCACGCAGGATCCCTGATGGGATTAAGTGGAGAACGGTTTTTTCACCGTTGATAACCAGTGTATGACCAGCATTATGGCCCCCTTGATAACGAACAACATACTTAGCTCGTTCAGTCAGCAAGTCGACGATCTTGCCCTTGCCCTCGTCACCCCATTGGGTGCCCAATACGACAACGTTCTTACCCATTTCAAAATTCACTCGGTTGCTTAAAAATGGATTCTAACATCTCATCCCACACCTTTCAGTAATTTTTATCACATCCGTTATTTTTGTTAGCCGCCAGACATGACAAGGCCCGCCTGATGCGGGCCTTACTGAGTGGTTCAAAACTCATTAGTGCTGAACTGCACGCTTTTCAGGTGCTTTCATATAGCGGAAGAAATCAGCTTCTGGGCTTAACACCAGAACATCTTTCCCGTCTTCACTAAAGCTTTTCTCGTAAGCACGTAAGCTACGGATAAAGGTATAGAAATCTGGCGCTTGACTGAACGCATCAGCAAACAGTTTAGCAGCGTCCGCATCACCAGCACCACGCGATGTAAGCGCTTCACGCTCCGCTTTTGCACGGATTTCAATAACTTGCTTATCTGCTGCTGCACGCAGCTTTTCTGCTTCTTCCAAACCTTGTGAACGATGACGACGAGCTACCGCTTCACGCTCAGCACGCATACGCTGGTAAATCGCTTCTGAAACTTCCAGTGGTAAATTGATTTGTTTGATACGCACATCAACAACTTCAATACCCAATGCCGCCATACTGTTCGGATTGATAGCAAGCTGTTTATCTGCCGTTTCTTGCTCTACACGAGCCGCCACCGATGCAATAGCGTCATCCGCTTCAGTTGTACTCGCTGTTTCTTTATCCGTTGTACCTTTGTTCAGCGCATCACGAACATCTGTGGTCAATTGACCACGGGAATCCGTTACGATACCACGAACATCCTTACGGCCAATCTCAGAACGCAGGCGGTCACTGAATTTACGTTTTAACAATACTTCTGCTTGAGAAATATCACCATTGCCGGTCGCCAGATAATAACGGCTGAAATCGTTAATCCGCCATTTCAGGTAAGAATCAACTATCAGGTCCTTATTTTCACTGGTCAAGAAACGGTCGGCTTGAATATCCATAGTCTGGATACGAGCATCCAGTGTTTTCACCGTTTCAACAAAAGGTATTTTAAAATGCAACCCCGGCTCATAAACAATCGGTTTATTTCCCGCATCACGCAGAACCTTACCAAAGCGCAGTACAATACCACGCTGTCCTTCCTGCACAATAAATAGAGAGGCATAGAGTGCAACTAATACCGCGACAATAACAACGACTAATGATTTACGCATGATTATTATCTCCCTACCCTGATAACGTCATTACGCAGATTATCTGTTCGGTTATAATTCGCTCCCCGGCCTGAATTTGAAGGCACAGTTGGGCGGGTAACCCGCAGGTCAGAAGCTACCGTATTATCTGATTGCACTGTTCCCTCTTTTTTAACACCAGAAACATCGCCACGTAACATTTGTTCTAATGGTAATACCAACAAATTGTTATTGTGATCATTAACAATAACTTTGCGAGTACGGCTCAATACTTTTTCCATCGTTTCAATGTACAGACGTTCACGGGTAATCTCAGGCGCCTCTTTATACCTAGGCAGCATTTTGGCAAAGCCCGCCACTTCCCCCTGCGCTTCCAATACTACACGAGCCTTATAAGCTTTCGCCTCTTCAATGATACGTTGCGCATCACCTTTCGCACGTGGCAAGACTTCGTTCGAATAAGCCTCCGCTTCACGAATAGACTGCTGTTCATTCTCACGTGCAGCAATAACATCGTCAAAAGCAGCCTTGACTTCTTCTGGCGGACGAGCAGCCTGGAAGTTAACATCCAACAAAGTTATTCCCATGCGGTACGGAAGAATCGTCTTTTCCAATTCACGCTGAGTATCATCACGGACAATCATACGGTTTGCCGTCAAGATTTTATCCATCGTATATTTACCAACAACACCACGTACCGCGCTATCTGTCGCTTGACGCAGGCTGTTATCAGGACTTGTCACGCTATAAAGATAAGCGGCAGGATCAGTCACCCGATACTGCACGTTCATCTCCACGCGAACAACGCTTTCATCTGATGTCAGCATCACGCCAGAGGTTGCCAATTCACGAACAGATTCCACGTTAACTGGAACAACGTCATCAATGAATGTGGGTTTCCAGTTCAAACCTGGCTGCACAATATGGCTAAGTTTACCCAAACGGGTAACAACACCACGTTCTGTCTCTTTGATCGTATAAAAACCACTAGCGGCCCAGACCACGACGACAGCAACAGCGACAAGGCTAACAATACGCCCGCCAAATTTTGCCCCTTGGTCAGAACCATTACCGCCCTTGTTCCCACCAAAACCCCCGAGTTTACTGCTCAGCTTACGGAACAGATCGTCGAGATCAGATGCCCCACGGTTTCGACCATTTTTGTTCCCGCCGGAATTGCCGCTTTTATTGCTGCTTCCCCACGGGTCGCGGTCTTGTCCGTTGTTCCCGGGCTGATTCCACGCCATGTTTTAGCTCCATTCTTTTATGATTGGTTTTTCAGGCCAAGAGCCTCTTATCAACAAGCCGACTCTCAATCACATAAGTTTTCTGATATTCACCTGACAGGCACATCAGACAACATAATCAAACAAATCCTGTTCTTGTTTGCATAGACGGCGCCAGTCAACAATCGGCATTCTCACTTCGATACCAACTTTACCGTCCTCTTCTATCCACTCTTTCTCTATTGCTTGCAGTTGATAGAAGCGGCTGCGTAAACGACCTGCTTCCGGTGGCAAACGCAATTCGTAGTGTGCAATTTCACCCGAAAGACGCTCCGTTAACGCTTGTAACAATAACGGGATACCTTCACCGGTTTGCGCAGACAGCCAAACTCTAACCGGTAAGTTATCTTCGTTGCGATCAATACGCGGCGTGAAGCCGTCCAGCATATCAATCTTATTCATCACCAACAGTACCGGAATTTCATGCGCTTCAATTTCTTCCAGTACGCTGTCAACAGCGGCAATATTTTCGTCGATGCGGCTATCCGCAGCATCAACGATATGCAGCAACAATGTTGCTTGCCGGGTTTCTTGCAATGTCGCTTTAAATGCCGCTACCAAATCATGAGGCAAATGACGGATAAAGCCAACCGTATCAGCCAGTACCACCGTACCAACATCATTAACTTCAATCCGTCGCAACGTTGGGTCCAGCGTAGCAAACAATTGATCAGCCGCATAAACCTCAGCAGCCGTCATACGGTTAAATAAACTCGATTTACCGGCGTTGGTATATCCCACCAGTGAAACCGTCGGTATATCCGCTTTATTTCGCGCTTGACGCCCCTGTTCTCGCTGTTTCTCAACCCGGTTCAGACGACTCAGGATCTGACGGATTTTATCCCGTAATAAACGCCGGTCCGTCTCAAGCTGCGTTTCCCCTGGCCCTCTCAAACCAATCCCACCTTTCTGACGTTCAAGGTGAGTCCATCCCCGGACAAGACGGGTAGAAAGATGACGTAACTGCGCCAACTCTACCTGTAACTTCCCTTCGTGAGTCCGCGCCCGTTGGGCAAAAATATCCAGAATCACGCCGGTGCGGTCGATAACTCGACACTGACAGAGCCGCTCAAGATTGCGTTCCTGTGCAGGACTGAGTGCATGATTAAACAACACAACATCAGCACCACTAGCCTGTACCGCCTCAGCAATCTCTTCCGCCTTACCTTCTCCAACAAAATATTTCGGATGAGGGGCTTTCCTGCTCCCCGTGACAATTTGCACAGGAACTACACCAGCAGAAGTTACCAGTGATTCAAACTCACTGAGATTATCTGTGTCTTTATCCTGCGAGAAAAAAACATGCACCACAACGGCTTGTTCGCCGCCTTCATAACGTTCAAACAAAGGTGCGACCTCTCAGGCTGAGTAAAAAACTACAGGAAAAAACATAGGTAAAACCCCCTACCTATGTTTTTCTTCATTCTATTACTGCTCTCAAACTTATTCAGTACCATCACTTTCCTGTTGTGCTGCCGGAGCAGAAACGCCACCAGAATGATAATTACCTACGCTCGCCCCTACACTCGTACTGCTACTGTGATGAGAAACTGGGCGGGAAGGTACAACAGTAGAGATGGCATGTTTATAAACCATCTGGCTAACCGTATTTTTCAGTAAAATGACAAACTGGTCAAAAGATTCAATCTGACCCTGCAATTTGATGCCGTTGACCAAATAAATAGAAACCGGGACCCTTTCACGCCGCAACGCGTTCAGGAACGGATCTTGCAAAGATTGCCCCTTAGCCATTCTATATTTTCCTTATTTTGTTGTTTTTAACTAAGAACCTAAAGGTTCGAAAAAATGAACTACTCAAAAATTGCGCTTTGGTACTCATCAATTGTACACAATCAATAAACCTATGCACTAACAACCTGCATAACTGTGCTTAAAGCTTGCTCTGGTTGAGAACTATCCAACCAATGAACCGACTTCCAACCTCTGAGCCAAGTTATCTGACGCTTTGCCAACTGGCGCGTCGCACAAATACCACGATAAATCATTTCATCGTAGTCAATTTCGCCGGAAAGATAAGACCACATCTGACGATAACCAACACAACGAATAGAAGGTAAATCTACATGTAAATCATGACGAGCATAAAGTGCTTTAACTTCCTCTTCAAACCCTGATTCAAGCATTTGATGAAAACGCGCTTCAATGCGCTGATGAAGGAGCTCACGTTTTGCCGGTGCAATAGCAAATTGATGAACACGATAAGGCAGCGATTCTCCTGACAATTTAGTCAATTCCGTGAGAGTTTTACCTGAAATAAGAAAAACTTCCAGTGCCCGAGAAAGTCTCTGTGGATCATTAGGATGAATTCTTAACGCCGCCACAGGATCAATCTTTTGTAGTTGCTGATGCAATGCATCCCATCCTTGCTCTGCCGCCTGTTGTTCTATTTGTGCCCGAATAACCGGATTAGCAGAAGGTAAAGGCGACAAACCATCAAGTAACGCCTTGAAATAGAGCATCGTCCCTCCCACCAGCAGAGGAATACGGCCAGAAGCAGTAATTTCTGCCATCTCCTTCAAAGCATCGTGACAAAAATCAGCAGCAGAATAAGGTTGAGAAGGGTCCAAGATATTGATTAAACGATGAGGTGCCAACGCTTGCTCTTCGGTTGTTGGTTTGGCGGTACCAATATCCATTCCACGATAAATTAGCGCAGAATCAACGCTGATCAGTTCCACAGGAAGATGCTGGCGTAAAGCGACAGATAAAGCTGTTTTGCCTGAAGCCGTCGGACCCATAACAAAAATTGCCGTTGGTAGATGTTGAGTTTTCTGATCACTCATGAGTAAGAGATGCCACCACTGCTTGTAAATCAATTAATTGTAATAACCCATCTGGTGGAGATTTTACCAGTTGTGGGCAAAGACGCTCAACATCAGCTAATAACTGTACCGCCTGAGCAACGTTCCACGTTTCATACTCACTGCCGATATGACGAGCAAGCCAAGTTACAACCTGTTCTGCCGATGCTGATGGCTGTTGTGCCAAATAACCTAGCAACTCAGGAATTAATTTAGGCAGATTTTGTTGACGTAATGGTAACGATACCGCACATAGTGTCGCTTTTCCATGAGATACCGATGCTTCAATACCAAAAGAGCCCAATAAGTCACTATAACGATTTAAAGCACCAGCTTCCTCTTTACTAAGAGATAGTTTCAGCGGTATCAACAATGGCTGTGATTTCAGCCCTTGCTCTGTTGGTGTTAACTGCGCTTGTCTTAACCAGCGTTCAGCTACCGGCAAAGATAACAACCCAATTCCCAATGGAGATTCAATCAGAGCATAACATGGTGAATATATACTCAATATCTTACCAAAACTATGATTGCTATTTTTAACCTGAACAGGAGCAGAAGTGACCTTTTCTGCCATAACTGGAGCGGTTCTTGCCGGAAACAGCCCTCTTTTTTCTTCAGGTTCAGACTGCATCAGTTTCTGATATACCTCACCCTGACGTTTCTGATAATGATCTCCATGATATTGGCGATTTTCACCACCGCGAGAACCCTCCATATTTCCTTTACTTGACAAAACCTCTTTTGGTGATGATGTTGCCACAGATGTCGCATGGCTTTGACGGGAAAAATGATTTCCCCCTGCTGATGGCCGGTTTTCCGGCTCCCAAGCTGGAGCAGGTTCACAGCAAGCCATATCCAGTTCGGCACCACTTCCGCGCTGTTTCAATACGGCTGTTACACCCTGATAGATAAAATCATGTACCAAACGGGCTTGATGGAAGCGAACTTCATGCTTCGCAGGATGCACATTCACATCCACTTGATGTGGATCAACCTCCAAATATAAAACATAAGCAGGCTGTTGTTCCCCTCGGAGCAAATCTTGATAAGCCTGACGGATAGCATGATTAATTAAGCGATCACGCATCATACGCCCGTTGACATAACAATATTGAATATCACCACTCGCCTCAGTATTCATCGGGTCAACAACCCATCCTTTAATCGATAAATCGTCGTGCTGCCAAGCAAGAGAAAGTGCCCGTTGCACAAACGCGGTACCACAAATGGAAGCCAACCGCCTCTCATACTGTGATTCATCTTTTGCCGGCCGGTATTGGCGCACTAATTTACCGTTATGATGCAAATTGATTAATACATCCAAACGCGCCAACGCAATGCGTCTAACGACTTCATCAATATGACCAAATTCCGTTTTTTCTGTTCGCAGGAACTTGCGCCGCGCGGGGGTGTTATAAAAGAGATCCAATACTTCAACAGTACTGCCTACTGGATGTGCTGCCGGCTTTACGGTCACTGCCATATCCCGCCCTTCCGCGTAAGCTTGCCAGGCTTCATGCTGTTCTTCAGTACGAGAAGTTAATGTCAGACGCGAAACTGAGCTGATACTCGCCAGCGCCTCTCCACGAAATCCCATACTGATAATGGCTTCCAAATCATCAAGGGTAGCAATCTTACTGGTAGCATGACGAGCCAACGCTAGCGCAAGATCCTGATGGTTGATGCCACAGCCATTATCACGGACACGAATAAGTTTTACTCCACCCCGCTCAATTTCAATATCAATACGGTTAGCACCAGCATCAAGGCTATTCTCCACCAACTCTTTTACTACTGATGCAGGTCGTTCCACGACTTCGCCAGCCGCAATTTGATTTGCTAATTGAGGAGGTAAGATCTTGATCGCCATATTTAACCTTTACTTCTTGGCTGTTTTAGGTGCAGCCTGTAATGGATTTGCTAGAAAATAGTTGCGCAACCCCCGATGGATAGCACTTGCTAGCTTATCCTGAAAATCATTAGAACCCAGTGATGCTTCTTCAGCCGAGTTACTGATAAATCCTGTTTCCACCAAAATTGAAGGAATATCTGGTGAACGTAACACACCTAAGCTGGCATGTTCTGGCGAACGTTTATGTAATAAACCGACCTTGCGCAACTCACTCAAAACCTGTACTGCAACGTTATAGCCTACCCGTTGGGAGTGACCGAATTGCAAATCCAGCACCGCCTGGCTTAGATAAGGATCAGCCCCATTTGCCAGAGCATTACCTGCACCACCCAGTAACTCAGACTGTTTCTCATGCTGTTCAAGCCAATTACCCAATTCACTGTTTGCACGCTTGTTTGACAGCACCCAAACAGAAGCACCACGCGCACTGCGATTAGGGGCGGCATCCGCATGAATAGAAATCAGCATATTTGCGCTATGTTTACGTGCAACCTCAGAACGACCAGCAACAGAAATAAAATAGTCTCCGTTACGGGTCAGAACGGGTTTGAACATAGGATCATTGCGTAACAATGCTTCAAGTTTGCGCGCCACACTGATAGTCACATTTTTCTCTTTCAATCCACGTTGCCCAATCGCACCGGGGTCTTGACCACCATGTCCTGCATCAATAGCGACAACTACCCGCTGACCGCCTTTAGAAGTTGCTTGCAAAGCAGCCGGTTTTGTCGTCTGCAATTTGCTATTAGTAAGTGATAGCTTACCTGTAGCGGCTTGTGAACTCTCTCTAAAAACAGGCTTTCCAGTAGATACCCCAGAAGCCCGTAGGGTAAAAATCACCCGATATTCACTATCCGACTGCTGCACTATAGAGTTGACTTTAACTTTATTATTTAGTTCAAATACAATGCGTTTTTTTTGTCGATCAGGCGCTTGGCTGGAACGGATTTTCCTCACTAAATCCTGCCCCAGTAGATTCATGGGTAAGCCAATAATTTTTTCTGGCTGATGGATATCTACCACTAAACGCTCTGGCGAATGCAATGGAAAAAAACTGTAATTAGGGCGACCACCTGAAAAAACCATTGTCACTTTAGATTCATTTATGCTGTTACTGACGTGAATATTGGATACAGTCGCCGCGGTTGCGGTTGTTACCACTAAACTGCTCATCATAATAAACAACCAGCACATTATCATAAAACTGATCTGCCATTTCTTTATCATTTTTGCGACTAAAGGACACATCATGGTCGGGTGATCCCTTATGAATATTTCAAATTATCTAACAAGCTCTCACCATATTTAGACAAAGCAATAAAATGTGCCTGTCTCCCTTCGGACTGGTAACTCAAATGTAATTCAATATCTGCATCCGGTAATACGCCTTCCCCTCGCTGAGGCCATTCCACCAGACAAATGGCATCTTGATGGAAATAATCACGTATTCCCATAAATTCCAGCTCTTCCGGATCTGCCAATCGGTAAAGATCGAAATGGTAAACCGACCTCGGTGTTAAAGCATAAGGCTCAACCAAAGTATAAGTTGGGCTTTTTACATGCCCTTTATGACCCAGGGACTGCAAAAAACCACGGCTAAACGTAGTCTTACCGGCACCCAAATCACCATATAAATAAATTACACTACCACTATTACAGGTAGCAGCAACCGCGCTTCCAAGAGAAACTGTCGCATCTTCATCTTTAAGTGATAAAACAAGTTCTTTCATCGAATAATATCTGTTGTTTTATTAATTCATCAGCTAAAACGATAACCCTAACACACTTCTATTATCAACATTTAACATCTTCTGCTCAGTTTCATTATTAAACCCACTATTTTTGGACTGAAACAAATTATGCTACACTGCAACACCTTGCAGTATAAGCCGATTTCCACCATGACAACGCCCCTCAATCTTAACCTTCTGGCCGCCAATATCAAACAATGGGGTCGTTCCCTTGGCTTCCAGCAAGTTGGCATTTGCGATACCGATTTATCCGTGGAAGAACCAAAACTTCAGGAATGGCTGGATAAACAGTATCACGGGGAGATGGCATGGATGAAGCGCCACGGCATGATGCGTGCCCGCCCAAACGAACTTTTGCCAGGGACATTGAGGGTTATTAGCGTAAGAATGAATTACCTCCCTGCTAAAGCTTCTTTTGCCAGCACGCTAAACGACGCCGAACTCGGTTATATCAGCCGTTATGCCCTAGGAAGAGATTATCACAAACTGCTACGCCAACGTCTTAAGAAACTCGGGGAGCAAATCCAAAATTATTGCCATGACTTCGAATATCAGGGAGTCCTTAATTTTCGGCCTTTTGTTGATTCAGCACCCATAATGGAACGCCCACTCGCCGCTAAGGCCGGATTAGGCTGGGTCGGTAAACACTCACTTATCCTTAATAGAGACGCTGGTTCATGGTTTTTCCTCGGTGAGTTGCTGATTAACCTTCCCCTGCCTATAGATCCTCCACAAGAAGAGCAATGTGGACGCTGTGTCGCCTGCATGACAACCTGCCCAACCGGTGCAATTATCGCCCCTTATACTATTGATGCCCGCCGTTGTATTTCCTACCTCACAATTGAATTGGAAGGTATTATTCCTGAAGAATTCCGTCCACTGATGGGAAATCGTATTTACGGTTGTGATGACTGCCAGATTATTTGTCCTTGGAATCGCTTTTCCCAATTGACAGATGAAGATGATTTTAGCCCTCGTGTAACATTACATACACCAAAGTTATTGGATTTATTCAATTGGAGTGAAGAGAAGTTCCTACGGATAACGGAAGGTTCTGCAATTCGTCGCATCGGCTATTTACGCTGGTTACGCAATATTATTGTTGCTTTAGGAAACGCACCCTATCAATACGATATCATTCTGGCTCTGCAACAGAGGCTGGGATTAAACACCATGCTAGACGAACATATTCATTGGGCTATTGAACAACAAATCATTCGCCGCAAAACGAATACTGTTAGTGTACAAACAGCACAACAGAAACGACTTATTAGAGCGATAACCAAAGGCTTGCCCAGAGATGCTTAATTATTAGCCATCTTTATAACGTATAAAAAGATCCAGATAATTTTCCTGTGAATAAAATAAAAACCCCTTGCTGATCAATGCGCAAAAAAAGCGCAAGTGATCAATGTGATATTTCTTAACAAAGGATCATTCCGAAAAACTATCAATAAGTTACAAAATAAATACTCATTTTGTAACATTCAAAGTCAGAAAAATTCAAATGCAACAGCCTGTGGATAAGTCTGTGTGATAATTTTAAAGCATCGAACTTATTTGCCGGGAAACCAACTTCCGGGCTGTGGATAAAAAATAGAAATCTGTACTGCGAGGATATAACCCAAAAATCAAATCAAAATAAGCGAGTACAACCATTGAGGAAGAAACTTAGAGTGGGAAGTAAATCCTTCGAATATCAGCTAATTCATTGATTCAACAGAGATTTTACCCATACCTCATTGACGAAAGGAGTGCATTATGTACCACCTCAAAAAGTTTGGCAAGCAGAAGTTAAAAAAATATTTTGCAATTATAAGGATAATGCTTTCTTCATTCCTATCAATACCACCCACTGAACTGAGTACAATCGGAATATAAAGTTGGCTACCGATGTCGAAAAAGACAAAGAATCCACAACCAAACAATACCCCTTTAGGCATAAACATCACACAACATCGATCAAGCCAGCGCACAGATTGAGACATTCAGCCAAAGCCTTCGCTTGATCCGCTGTTATTACAGTGAGATTCTTTTTATTCGATCAAAGGAAGATTTGAACAACCATAGGAATCAATAAGCAAGCAATTTTCATGTGCGCCAATCATAGTAGATATCGCACCACTATTGCATGCAGATAACAGTAAGATAACTCACTAGCAATGAGGATTAAAGAATGAAAAGATTTACCAAAATTGCAGTAGGTCTTCTAGCGTTAACCACGGCTCAGCTCTCCTTTGCCGCTACCAGCATGTGGTCACAAGCGAGCCGTGCCCCAAATGTTTATGTTGCCAACTACACTAACTCAAGTTTCTTTACCACGCCCTCTTCGGTACCGACAAGGGCAACTATTACGACAGTATCTTGGAATATCGGTTTATATAGCAATGGTGCAACAACTCAAACTTTCAGCGTTTGTTACACCCCACAATATTCATCCACCCCATCGCTATGTCTGGATGTCTCCGATAACCTAAATGGCTCTACAAATGCCTTTATCGGCCATAATGCCAAAGGTTCCTTTAGAATTAGCGGGATTCTCAGCGGAGGTACTTACCCCGTTTACCCGTCCCATTACAATAGGATCCAAGTTGATTATCAGTATTAAGCAATCCGACCTGAAGCCTCATGGCCTCAGGTCATTGATAGAAAAGTTATTTTAGACAATTCTTTCACGTTTTAAGCACAATATTTAAGATCATTCACTAACAAGCTCCTTGGAAACCTGAGAGACTGCCGAACTCGCCATGCGAAATTTTTTAGTCGCCAATGCGATAAATGCTTTAGTGGCCGGTGACGATTGACGTTCATCAAACACAGCCAACCCGACATGTCGTTTCACTTTTGGATTCAGCGTTTTCTTGACATAGTGAACTTCATGAGTCAGCGGCAGGGATGACTCAGCAACAATCGTTACCGCATCCCCACGTTCAACCGCAGCCAAAGTACTTAACAATTGAGACGTCCGATAACGAATATTAGGTTGCAACCTTGCCGATAAAAAAAGCCTGGAAACCAGTTCAGCCGATCCCGCTTCTGTCAACGCGAATGGTCCAACACACAGATCCTTCAACGTCACCGTATCCTGCAATACCAAAGGATGATCTACCGGTAACAAAGCCACCATTTGATCTTCAAGAATCGGATAAGTGTCGAATTGATCTTCCGGCAAGGTCACAAATCCGACATCCACCCGCCTATCCATAAGCCATTGCACAACCTGCCTGTCTGGTCCCTCATCAATATGGACCTCAATGCCGGGATAAAGCCTGCGATAATCGGCTAGTACCGTTGGTAACAGCCACAAGGATGAAGTCGGGCCAAACGATCCAATTCGCAGCGTACCTCGTTTCATCCCTCGTGCATCCGCTGCTTCTTGCCGCATAGTTTCAGCCAGACCAAGAATGGCCTGGGCTTTTTGTAGCAAGCCTTCCCCTATATCTGTCAGTTCAACAACTCCCTGATGCCGATGCAGTAGCTCTACGCCAAGCTCCTGTTCAAGGACTCTGATAGCATGGGAAACCCCAGACTGAGAGATCTTGAGCTGGGCCGCAGCTAAGGTAAAGCCCTTCCGTTCAGCAACAACAGCAAAAATTTCGAGCTGGGTTAAAGTCATTATCTCCCCCTTGAGTAATCACTCATTTCCGCATGATCATACATCTGAATAAGTATATGCAATGCGGATATAAAACAATAGGCGAGGCATGCTCGCCGAACGCTCAACCGAGTTTCCAACCCATAATTAATTAAAAAAGGGGATTTTATGAGTTACCAATGGCCTTCAGATGGCTCATCTTCCATATGGCCGGAGATAAACAGCATGTTCTTATCCCTCCGTGGATTTTCAGACGAATTTATTCCCATGAATGACACTCAGCGAACCTACAAAAAACTCCTGATGGGATTTGATGCAATCACCTCTTGCGAAATGAAAGAGCTTTATAAATTCAAAATCACATTAACTCAAATGAACGAGCACGATCTCTCTCTCCCTGAGCTTTGTCTTATCCATAAGGCATTCAGCGCATGGGTAAAATTTGATTACGAAAACGCGAGATCGCTTCTGACCCAACATATTCGAGCATACCCATCGGATATTGTCGCGCTCTTCTTCATTCACATGCTTGATTTCTGCACTGGCAAAACAACCAACCTGAGATCTCTTCTGCTTTATTGTGACGAACACATTCCTGGTACTCACTATCTCTACCCATATTATCTTTCCATAAAATCATTCGTCCTTTGTGAAGCTCAATGTTTTGATGATGCCTTAGAGGTTGGTTTTAAATCTGTTAAGTTAATGCCGGACAACATCTATGGCATTCATGCTGTCGCGCATGCCTTGCATGAGCTAGGCCGCTGGAAAGAACTTTGCCATTTCCTGACCAACTGCAAAGAACATTGGATAACCAACACCGGAATGGGAATGCATGTATACTGGCATCTCGCCATTGCGTATGAGCGATCCGATGAGATCACACTGGCATTGCAAGCTTTTGATGAATTATATGCGCTAAAAGACAATCCATTTGCTAAACAGGATTTGGACGCCGTAGAATTCTTGTGGCAACTCAGGCTCAAATCTGCCGACGCTAAGTTCCAACCAATATGGGAGCGTCTTGCCGTCCTTTGGACAGGCAGCATCAGCACATCCACCTCTTACTTCCACAAAATACATGCAGCACTCGCTTTTTCTGCAACAAATCAGTCTTTTTTTATTGAGAAGCTAATCGCGGAAAGCGATGGATTTGGCATCGAACCAGACACACATTCTACAGGGATAGACGTCCTTAAAGCGATCTTACTATTCACATCTAGACACTACGAAGAGTGTTTAAGCAAACTCCGTCTCAGCTATGAGAAATGGCCATTATTGGGAGGTAGCCGTGCTCAACGTGAAATATTAGAACAGACGATGGAATACGCCGCCTTGAAAGCCTCTTCCACCCTATAAATCGCGATATTGACAAACATGAAAAGCAACCACGCATCAACGCAGTCGGTCAACAACTACTCAACCTATATCAAGCTGTCTCTTGTGGCTATCATCTGGGGCGGAACATTTGTTGCAGGTCGATATATTTCTGTCGAGACACCACCTTTATTATCAGCAAGTCTTAGATTCATTCTTGCGGGCATGACGCTAATTATCTTCCTCGTTTTATCAGGAAAAATGTTCGTCAAGATTAATCTATCCCAGCTATTGAAAATCATTGGACTTGGCCTCTGCGGAATATACACCTACAACCTGTTCTTCTTTTATGGTCTACATCACACAACCGCATCCAGAGCTTCACTTATCGTGGCGCTGAATCCAGCAGTAATGGCGATTTTTTCATATCTCTTTTATAAAGAAAGGCAATCACCATTGAAAATACTGGGAATTATTCTTTGTCTGCTTGGTGCAATGATCGTGATTTTCAGCAAAACACCACAACTGACGGTGGGAGCAGAGGGTAACTGGTTGGGTGATACGTTGATCTTTGGCTGTGTTTTAAGCTGGGTTGCTTATAGCGTCTTCTGCAAGAATATTGTGAACCAAATCGGCCCGCTACATACCGTTACATACTCCATCCTGGCAGGCGCTATCATGCTGACAGCAACGGCCATTTTCACAGGGCAAATGAGTTTATCTGCAATACATACATTGCCCATAACTGATCTCTACAGCTTACTTTATCTCGGTGCAGTAGGCTCAGCGGTAGCCTACATCTGGTATTACGACGGAATCCAAAGAATTGGTTCCACTCGCTCTGGCGTATTTATTGCGCTTAACCCTTTGACTGCGGTATTGCTCGGCGCAGTACTATTAGATGAGAGATTAACATTCCCAATGTTCATCGGCGGTGCTCTCATCATCGGAGGCATCCTGATCTGCAATAAGAGATCAATCGGTAAAAAACTTATTCCACCAGAACCTAAATCTGGGATCAATCATATAGCAAAAGCAAAGAATTACAGGAGATAAGCCAGAATGTAAAAGACTTCAATAGGCATTTGTATATCAAAAATGGGCACGGAGAAATGCAATTCATAGCCTCTTTCTAAATAAGCCCAAAAATAATAATGAATGACAACGATAAAAAAGCCGCATCACTTTCATGGCGCGGCCATAATGACATTAATTATTCTAAATCATTAGAGAAACAGATCTGGCCTTACATTGAAACGCTCAGAAAGAGCTTTAATGTGCGCAATCGTCAATGAGCGTGTACCAGAGAAAATCTGGCTGATAAGCGACTTAGAACCGATTTCCTCTTTCAGGTCTGAGTAAGAGAGGCCGTGTTGATCCATCAACACCCGCAGCGCCGCAACACCGGTAGGCATATCATCTACAGCTTTATTAAATGCGGCAAAGCGCTCATTGCTGTTTTCATAGTCAGCAATTTTAGCGGACAGAAAGTCAATCAGCGGGTTTTCATCATCGTGTTCGATAAGGTAATCCACCATTGCCAAAGCGTCATTATAGGCATCCTCGGAAGTGCTATTCCCCAAGAAAGGAACAGCAGCTACCAGTAGCTTTGTGGCTTCAAGTGCTTCGGTAGGTTCTGCAATCATTCTTTCGTCTCCCGATACTGCTTAGTTAATTTGTCATACTCTGCATGAGTGGCTATATGCTTGACGTATAGGCGTTTATTAACAAAATTTATATAGGCAATCATTCGTAAGTTTCTCCCACCAATGTCTATCACCCACCACTTATTTCTATACTTAAAATTATCGAGACTGGGGAACTGGTTTCGTAACTCCTCAGGGTTCTCAAAATCTTTTTCTTTTAACTGCTTATACGTTGCAATAATCGCATCCTCATCATTTGGGAAATCGCGTGCAGCTTTCTCAAATGGATCCTTGGAAATAACGTGCATATCACTCACTCCGTTTACATCATGTAAACAATATAGTGCCATCATTTTCGGTTTACAAGATGTAAACAACAAAAATCTATCGCCACCCTCTTTTCTAAAATCAGCATTTGTTTAATTGGCAAGGTAATTTTACAATCAACGCATTGACTTTTTATAGTCTCTATTTAGTCCTTTTTGATATGAGGGATTCTATGCGTTATTCAGAACAGATCAAACCCATTAGCTACCTAAAAGCCAATGCTGCTACGGTGATGACGACACTCGCAGAGTCCCGTTCACCGATGATTATTACACAAAATGGCGAGGCAAAAGCGGTGATTCAAGATATTGCCTCTTATGAGCAGACTCAGGAAACTATAGCGTTGTTAAAGATTTTAGCTTTAGGACAACAACAAGTTAAAGCAGGTGAAGTCACACCAGTAAAGGATGTGGTTCAACGCTTAAAAAATAAAGGGAAGTCCACCTGATGCCATATCATGTAATGTTGACTAAAAATGCCGAAGCAGATTTAGAGGACATTTACGATGACATTGTCGAAAATGACAGTTC
The DNA here is from genome assembly GCF_035181445.1 of Photorhabdus africana. Lineage (NCBI taxonomy): Bacteria > Pseudomonadati > Pseudomonadota > Gammaproteobacteria > Enterobacterales > Morganellaceae > Photorhabdus > Photorhabdus africana. The sequence goes on along the minus strand of NZ_JAXBVE010000044.1, from coordinate 12,211 downwards.
AGAGAAAACTGATTATGTATTGGATCAGTTGCTGAAAACAGCAGACAGTCTGGCTAACTTTCCTGAAAAAGGCAATTATCCCAAGGAGTTGCAGGAGTTAGGGATCCGCGACTTCCGCCAAACATTTTTTAAACCTTACCGGGTTATTTACCAAATCACAGGTAAACAGGTGGTAATTTTTATGATTGCCGATGGTCGGAGGGATATGCAAACCCTGCTTATGCACTGGTTGTTAAGTGTATCTGCATAATAAGGAAGACTTGGAGCGGGAAACGAGATTCGAACTCGCGACCCCGACCTTGGCAAGGTCGTGCTCTACCAACTGAGCTATTCCCGCATTACTGACTGGTGATCACCTGAAATAATACATCAATCCCAAGAAACCAATTGCGAATCCAAACTTGGAGCGGGAAACGAGACTCGAACTCGCGACCCCAACCTTGGCAAGGTTGTGCTCTACCAACTGAGCTATTCCCGCGTCACTGACTGGCTAATAATAACCAGAAACAACATACTGATTCCAAATTAAAATTTGGAGCGGGAAACGAGACTCGAACTCGCGACCCCGACCTTGGCAAGGTCGTGCTCTACCAACTGAGCTATTCCCGCATATCTTTTAGTACGCTATCCATACCTTATGAAATTCTTCATTGGTATGGGGAGCGCATTATACGAAAAATCGTTGCGCCCGCAAGCCCTTCAACACAAAAAAACAAACTTTTCGGCAAAATGCCGATTTAGACATCAACACAGATTAATTAATCGTCATACTGAGCTTGCATTATCAGGCCTGCTAAAACTTTCTAGCTTACAGTTGAATAAAATGTTCCCGATAATAGGCTAATTCAGCAACTGATTCACGGATATCATCCAGCGCCTGATGAGTATTCTGTTTCTTAAACCCAGCAAGGATTTCCGGCTTCCAACGACGAGCTAATTCCTTAAGTGTACTGACATCCAGATAGCGGTAATGAAAGTAAGCTTCCAATTCTGGCATATAACGAAACAAGAAACGCCGATCCTGACTCACACTGTTACCACAAATAGGAGAAGCACCCGCCGGAACCCATTTTTCCAAAAATTCAATCGTCGCCTTCTCTGCCTCACGATCATCAATTTTACTTGCTTTAACGCGTTCAACCAGCCCACTGCCCGTATGGGTGCGCACATTCCATTCATCCATCAGAGCAAGTTGTTCATCAGACTGATGAACCGCAATGACAGGCCCTTCATCCAGGATATTCAAATTTGCATCGGTGACAATTGTCGCAATTTCAATAATGCGATCCCGCTCTGGATCTAAGCCCGTCATTTCCAGATCTATCCAGATAAGATTGTGCTCACTTTTTGACATGTTATATCCTAGATTGGAGAGAGAGTTATTATTAATGGTGTATCATAGCGCTTTTAAGCAATAACAGCGATAAATGTGAAACAAGTGAGGTTCGGTGGCTAAGCATAAACTATCCAAAGGCCAGCAACGGCGGGTACAGGAAAATCATCAGCGCAGGCTGAAAAAACAGGATAATAAACCTGAAATGGATGATAGTCAGTTAGGTGAACCTCTGGAAGGGCTAGTTATCAGCCGTTTCGGCCAACATGCTGATGTCGAGGCAGAAGACGGTTCTATACAACGTTGTAATATTCGCAGAACTATCCGTTCATTGGTAACGGGTGATCGGGTGGTATGGCGTCCTTCGCTGCAAACCCAAGCAGATGTTAAAGTGAATGGTATTGTTGAAGCCGTTCACGAACGGACTTCCGTACTTACGCGGCCTGACTATTATGATGGTATTAAACCTATCGCCGCCAATATTGATCAGATAGTGATTGTGTCAGCCATTCTTCCTGAACTGTCACTCAATATTATCGATCGCTACCTCGTTGCCTGTGAAACATTGGGCATTGAACCGTTGATTGTATTAAATAAAATTGATCTGTTGGACGAAGAAAGCCGTGCATGGGTCAGCGAAATCATGTCCACATACCACAACATTGGTTACAGAGTCTTGAAACTATCAAGCCATACTGGCGAAGGTATGGAAGAATTAACGAAGATGCTCGCAGGTCGAATCACTATTTTTGCCGGTCAATCTGGTGTGGGTAAATCAAGTTTACTCAATACACTCTTGCCAGAAGATGAGGAAGAGATTCTGGTCAATCAGGTTTCAGATGTTTCCGGTTTAGGTCAGCACACCACAACGGCATCCCGTCTTTATCATTTCCCACATGGCGGTGATGTTATTGATTCTCCCGGTGTTCGGGAGTTTGGCCTATGGCATTTAACATCGGAGCAAGTCACTCAGGGTTTTGTCGAATTCCGTGATTATCTCGGAGGTTGTAAATTCCGTGATTGTAAACATCGGGATGATCCAGCGTGTGCGTTACGGAAAGCAGTGGAAGATAATGAAATAAATCAAGAACGTTTTGAGAATTATCACCGTATTCTCGATAGCATGGATCAAATTAAGCCACGCAAGACTTTTACAGATAACGATAGCTAACTGACATCAAATGAAAGGACGGGTACAATAACCCCCTTTTGTCTAATTTTGCCAATAAAATCCAAGAGGTTGACGTGCTGGATAACATTAAAATCAGGTTGCACTATTTACTGCCTAAACAGGGAATAACTCATTTGGCAGGCTGGTTTGCTAACAAAAAAGCTGGCTGGTTGACTCAACTGGCAATCAAGGCGTTTGCCCGTGTTTATAAAGTGGATATGAATGAAGCGAAATCACCTGAATTTTCAGCATACACCACATTCAATGAGTTCTTTATCCGCCCATTAAAAGATGATATTCGCCCAGTCGTCAGTAATGAACACCAACTAGCGCTACCTGCTGATGGTACTATCAGCCAGTTAGGCAATATCCGGACATACCAGATCCTTCAGGCCAAAGGGCACCACTACACGCTTGAAGCTCTACTCGCCGGCAATCATCAATTGGCAGAGATATTCCGTGATGGGCAGTTTGTAACGACTTACTTATCACCTAAAGATTATCACCGTGTACATATGCCTTGCGATGGATTACTGAAAGAGATGATCTATGTCCCAGGCGATCTATTCTCTGTCAATCCATTGACTGCCGCCAATGTGCCAAATCTGTTCGCGCGTAATGAAAGAGTCATCTGTCTGTTTGAGACTCAATTTGGGCCCATGATACAAATTCTGGTTGGTGCAACTATCGTCGGCAGTATCGAAATGACTTGGTGTGGTACGGTTACACCACCACGGGAAGGTATTATCAAACGCTGGACTTACCCGGAAGCCGGTACAACTGGCGCGATTTCTTTCAAGAAAGGTGAAGAAATGGGGCGTTTCAAACTGGGTTCTACCGTCATTAACCTGTTTGCACCAAATCAGATACAGTTAGCCGGGCACTTGAGCAGTGGCTCAACAACCCGCATGGGTGAACTGTTAGCCCAAGCTATCATGCTTGAAGAACCCACTGACAACATAAGCTAATCCATTGCCAAGGAGAGCCCTCTATCGTGCGCCTGATTATCAGCTTATTGCTTAGCCTGCTCATTATTAATCCGGTTCTTGCTGCGATTCCACTTGATGAAAATCAGCTCAAACAAGAACTGAAACAAATTGAATCCAGCAAAAACCCGCAGGATGCAGAAGTTGCTCAGGCGCTGCAAGCCGCGCTCAATTGGATAGCCGATACTAAATCAGCTAACGACAGAACACAGAAGTATCAGACCGCCATTGATGATTTTCCTAAAATAACTAAAGAACTTCGTCAAAAATTACTTACTGAAAGCGATACTCCTCGCCCAATTCCTGCTAACCAACCCATAGCAAGCATTGAGCAACAGATCATTCAGGTCAGCAGTCGGTTGCTAGAACAAGGGGGGCAATTACAACAAGAGCAGGACAAAGGACGGGAAATCAGTGACTCTCTAGTACTATTACCGCAACAACAATCAGAAGCACGACGCTTACTAACTGAAGCATCTTCTCGCCTGCAATCATTAGGAACACCATCCACCCCATTAGCAGAGGCTCAATTTGCCTTAGCTCAAGCCGAAGTCAATGCCCACAAAGCGACAGTCAACGAACTCGAAATAGCTCAACTTTCTGCGAATAATCGACAGGAAATTTCCCGTATGCGGGTTGAACTGTTCAAAAAGCGATATCATCGGCTTGATCTTGAACTGCAACAACTCCGTAGCCAACTTAATGCACAACGCCAGCAAAAAGCAGAATTAGCCTTGGAACATACCGAGATGCTGGCGGAACAAAGTGATCAGCTACCAAAATTTCTGCTTGATGAATTACAACTGAACAGGAATTTATCTCAGGAATTAAATCAACAAGCACAACGAATGAATATCATCGGCTCAAAACAACGACAAGCCGCCAGTGATATTATTCAGGTCCGGCAAGCATTGAATACCATTCGTGAACAGGCACAATGGCTCGGTGGCTCTACAACGCTCGGAGAAGCGCTCCAAACTCAGCTTGCCCGTTTGCCTGACATGTCTAAACCACAGCAACTTGATCGGAATATTGTCAAATTCAGGGTCGATCGTCTGAAATACGAAGACATGCTGGAGCAGTTACAAAAAGACACAAAACCCGTACAGAAAAGCAACGTTGCGTTAACGGCTGAACAAGAGCGGATTTATGATTCTCTTACCCGCACCCGCAAAGAATTACTTAATTCATTATTATCTGGTTACGACAGTGAAATCCTTGAATTGACCAAACTGAAAGTCGCTACCAGCCAGCTAAATGATGCACTAACAGAAGTCAAAGAGGCCACACACCGTTACCTTTTCTGGGTCGCGGATGTTAACCCCGTTTCGCTCAATTACCCAATCAATGTTGTGCAGGATCTGACTCGTCTATTATCGCTGGATACTTTCTCTCAATTAAGCGGTGCCCTGATAGTCATGCTGACCACTCAGGATACGCTTCTATATTTGTTTGGCACGCTATTCCTGGTTATATTCAGCATCGGTTCTCTTCGCCATTATCATGCATTCCTTGAACGCGCGAGTAACCGTATTGGCAAAGTAACCTATGATCACTTTTCCCTCACTTTACGTACCGTGTTCTGGTCAGTTGTGGTCGCGTTACCTTTGCCGATGCTCTGGTCCGCCATTGGTTATGGGCTGCAAAGCGCCTGGCAGTATCCTATGGCGACAGCTATCGGTTATGGCGTCAGTGCTACGACGCCCGTATTATGGATCTTCATGCTAAGTGCCACTTTCGCCCATCCCAATGGGTTATTCATTGCCCATTTCCGTTGGCCGGAAGAACGCGTTAAACGGGCCTTACGATTCTACCAGCTATCTATCTTCGCTATTGTGCCGTTGGTCATGGCATTGATAACGTTTGAACATTACAGTGATCGAGAATTTGCTTCCACACTCGGTAGGCTCTGCTTCCTCATCCTGTGTGTCTCCTTAAGCCTGATCACTAACAGCCTGAAACGGGCAAAAGTCCCGCTCTATCTGGATAAACATGGCTACGGCGAAAATGTTATCAATACTGCTCTCTGGTGGATTTTACTCTCTGCGCCGATAGTCGCCGCGCTAGCTTCCATACTCGGGTATTTCAGCACATCACAAGCATTGCTAGGGCGTTTAGAAACTTCCGTTGCTATCTGGTTCTTCCTGCTGGTTATTTACCATATTATCCGTCGTTGGATGCTGATTCAGCGACGCCGGATCGCCTTTGACCGGGCAAAACAGCGACGGGCAGAAATTCTGGCTCAACGAGCCAAAGGCGAGGATGACTCAACAGGTTCAAGCAGTATCGAAGGCGCCATTGAAGTTGAGGAGCCCATTATTGATCTGGATGCGATCAGTGCTCAATCACTGGGATTAGTCCGTTCAATTCTGACGCTGCTTGCCTTGGTTTCACTCCTTTGGCTCTGGTCAGAACTTCATTCCGCCTTCTCATTTCTAGAAAATATTCGGCTGTGGGATGTCACTACCACAATAAACAACGTAGAAACTGTTCAACCTATCACCGTAGGTTCTGTCTTGATTGCTATCTTGGTGATTATTATCACCACTCAACTGGTACGTAACCTACCCGCACTGCTTGAGTTGGCCTTACTACAGCATTTAGAACTTACACCAGGCACCGGCTTTGCCATTACCACACTCACCAAATACACCATTACTTTGATTGGTGGTCTGGTAGGTTTCTCTCTGATTGGTATTGAATGGTCAAAATTGCAATGGCTTGTTGCTGCTCTAGGGGTTGGGCTAGGATTTGGCTTACAAGAAATCTTCGCCAACATCGTTTCTGGCCTGATGATATTGTTTGAAAAACCTATTCGTATCGGTGATACCGTGACTATCCGCAACCTGACCGGCAGCATCACCAAGATCAATACACGAGCAACAACCCTGTCAGACTGGGACAGAAAAGAGATCATTGTTCCTAACAAAGCCTTTATTACCGAGCAGTTTATTAACTGGTCATTATCTGACACCATCACTCGTATTGTACTGACAATCCCTGCACCGGCAGAAGCTAACTGTGAAGAAGTCACCCAAATCCTATTAACCGCGGCTAAACGCAGCACTCTTATCCTTGATAACCCGGCACCTGAAGCCTATTTGGTTGATCTTCAACATGGTATTCAGATATTTGAATTACGTATTTATGCCGCTGAAATGGGACATCGCATGCCTGTCCGCCATGAAGTCCACCAGCTAATTCTGCGAGGATTCCGCGAACACGGCATTACGCTGCCATTCCCACCATTTCAAGCGAGTATTGATGTTATTGGTCGGGATATTCGTAGTGCGACAACAAATAGATCAGGCCGTAATCCACCACGTCAACCGGGTAGTTTGTAAAAAGATGATAATGAAGCACTGAGCATCCATACTTGAATCAACTCCCCCTATTTCGAGCAGATATGGCCTTTTACCGCCATCCTATGCTTGAAATAGGCTTTGTGAAGCAATTAATGTCGCGCCACAAGAGGTCTTCATTCCCTCCAATGCGTACATTTGTCCATTAGAGCTGATTATTTTAGGCGTCCCTTCCACAATGGTTTGATTACCACCACATTTTGGACAGGATACAGCATCCCCAACCCGAGCCGCTTTCTTCCCTAACACATCAAAGCTTCCAGCATCTGACTATCATGACGCCATAACTTGATTAAAGAAAACTTATCTAAATAAAACTCATTGAAATAAATTACATAATTATGTTAATCAAACACCTAAAAAATTTACATCATTAACTGTTTGAAACAAAAAATTACACATATTTAAATTATCAACCTTGATATCTATCAGATCAAAATATAAATTTACATTAATATTTGATCATAAAGAAAGCAAAGGTAAATATGAAAAATTTTGAAGATTTCTATCGGGAAGCACTTTCACAAATAAAGCATGATCTGAGCAACGCAGCGCAAGAGCATCCACACCTTGCTCCATTTACCTCCGAATCCGGTGACCCGGATGTTCTCCGATTACTGGAAGGTTTTGCGCTTACAACTGCCGGTATTAAGCAGAAAATTGATGATGGCTTCCCGGAAGTCATTAACCCTAATTTCATAAGCAAGCACGAACATTGAATATCGGACAAATCTGTATACCCAGCGAGCAGATACCCAGCCATATTCAAGTCAGGAATATCGTAGCAGCGTCAAAAGATTTTCCCGCCGTCGTAAATAGCCATCAGCACTGGCCGATACTATCTTTGTTATCGATTGGGCCATTTTTTCTTGGTCATATTGAATCAGTCAGATCTCTGGTCAAACAACTTGATACCTTCGCGCATCTGGACGCCCCGCGTAGCCGGCATATCCAACGTATGGCGGATGGTCTCAGCGCTATCTACATTGAACCATACTACCATTTTGACAAGGGCATTCCTGTGAGAGGTCAAGCCATCACACTGCGCATGACACCAGAAAATTATGAGCATGAAGGAGAAATGTATGCTTTTGCCAAAACACTACACACCGCTTTCTCCCTCTGTTTTGTTGAAACCAGCTTTCACAGATTAACCGTTATCAATAACGGCACCAATGAATGCTGGGAATTTTACAATATGCCTGGGCATCAGAAGATCATGTAATTGAAGGAAGCATTATGAAAACCGGACTCCGCTTTTCCTGCACCATCGGCAATCTGCCGCCCATGACTTTTGCGGTAGTTAATTTTACATTAGATGAAGCGCTTTCATCATTATTTACCCTGTCTCTAACACTAGCGGCAAACCGTTCTGATATTGATACAGACACCCTGCTGCTCCAAACCGGGCGGTTCACCGTTACCCGTGACGATATTCTGCAACGTGAAGTGAAAGGATTAGTTGAAAGTGCGGTAGTTGGCACCACAAACCGGCATCAAACTCAATATCACCTGACAGTCAGACCAGAAATGTGTCTGCTGACACTCGATCAGGACAGCCGTATTTATCACCAGCTCAGTGTCCCCGATATTTTACAAAGCATACTGAAACAGAAGAAACTCCGGGCCAATATGCATTTGAATAACCCACACTCAACGCGGGAATACGTCACCATGAAAAGGGAATCATCCTACGATTTCTTTACCCGCCTGGCGGCTGAGGAGGGGATTTTCTTCTGGTTCGCCGATGACGGGCTCTATCTGAGTGATAGCTACCTGAACATGAGAGCGCCGGATACGTTGATTTATAACCCGGACGTCACCAGCGCAGTAGAAGAAAATGTTATCTACAAGTGGTCTCTTGGCTCCTACATGCGCCCGGAATCTACCGACCAAAAAGACAGAAATTATCACAACCCCAATTACGCCTTACAGCATAACGCCACGGATTTTGAAGCGGAGAACGGCACGCCATTTCATATTTTCGAAAGTTACGGCCGTTTTCAGAAAGACAAAGAGGGCATGCCGTTTACCCAATACCGGCTGGAAGCTTTGCGTGTTGATAGCAAATCAGGGCAAGCGGACAGTAATTGTATTCGATTAATGCCGGGCAGAATTTTTACACTAACCAACCATCCGATTGACGCCATGAATGACCGCTGGCAAGTCGTCTCTTCCCAACACATAGGGTATGTCCCCGCCGTTTTAGGCGATAACGGAACCGGCACCACTCTGAATTCACACACCCAGTTCATTCCAGGCCGCAACGATTGGCGTCCGCCATACCGCTATAAACCATTGGCCGACGGCGATGAAATTGCAACGGTTGTCGGGCCCGGCACTGAAGAAATTTACGTCAACAAAGATGGCGCGGTTCGCGTTCACTTTCACTGGAACCGTTATGATGCGCCTGACGATCAGGCTTCTTGCTGGGTACGGGTTGCACAAGGGTGGAATGGCAATGGATTTGGTTTTCTGGCAACACCGCGAGTGGGTCAGGAAGTGATTATCTCCTATCTCAACGGCGATATTGACCGGCCTATTATTACCGGATGTACTTACAACGGCCTTAACCGCCCGCCGTTGAATTTACCCGCGGAAAAGACGCGCACCACGTTCAGAACCAAAACGCATAAAGGTAACGGCTTTAACGAATTACGTTTTGAGGACGCAAACGGCAGTGAAGAAGTGTTTATTCATGCTCAACGGGATATGAATACGCAGGTTCTGAATGATGAAACCCATAATATTGGGCATAACCGGACACATCATATTAAACATGATGCCCATTTACGCATTGATAATGAGTACCGCGTACAGACGGGAAATGACATTTCCCTATCTACGGGGCAAAAACTCCATATCAAAGCAGATGACGCCCTGTTAACTCAAAGCGGCAATGAAATTCACCTAAGTTCCGGTGCTAAAGTCGTGATTGATGCCGGCAGTGAACTGACCCTACAGGCCGCCGGGCACTTCCTTAAAATCGATGCGGGCGGTATTACCAGCAGTGCGAACATTAACTTTGGCAGTGGAGCACCCGGCAGCGGCTCAGGTTGGAGTGGCAAGCTACCGGATAGGCTGGATAAACTGAAACAGACAAGTGTCATACAGGCAGAAAAAGCACTGACGGTACCGTTGAAAGAAATCTGTCTGACCTGTCTGCTGAAAGCAGAACAGAATGGCACAGCAATGGTTATCAGGGGGCAGTCATGACACCGGAATTACAGAAAAAATGGAGTGAATACAGAGAAATACATCCCGAAATGAAATGGTATGCCTTAGTCAGCGGCCTACAGTATGAACGTCATTTTGCTGAGGAGATTAAGTATATCGTCGGCACGAATAATCCTCTGTTCCGGCAATACCCGGATGCCAAAATTGCGTTCGCGGGGCCGTGGTTGTTTGATATGGCTTATGCGAAATCATGGGAAGAAAAGTTATCTGCGCTGGAAAAGGTTGCACCTTCGGTGTCCTGGCTACACACCACACTATCTTTGGACAAACTAACCCGTCACCTTGAAAACTACCTGAATGTTGAGCTGGAAACGGGGGAAACGGCATTGCTGCGTTTTTACGATCCCCGCATCTTGCATCAAATCCGGGATATTTTCAGCCCAGAGCAATTGTCGGCATTCACTGACGGTATTCATGAGTGGATGTATTCTTTTGATAATAATGATCATTTCGTAAAAGGGGCCTAACGATGATAAAACTCAGCAAGGAACAGGTCGCTAAATTTATTGATGCGGAAGATGAGGCTTATGTGACCCAGATCCGACAACGTATTCTGGCTGAGCACAGTGGATTAGTCGAAAATGAAAGCGAACATAGCCTGCACGAACGATTAAAGAAGGCTTATCTGGACTTGGTTGAGATGGGGTTCAAGGATGAAGCATTGATCCGCTCTTACTTATATTTCGTTGCGTTTAACCGTGATTTTCACGGCTCGCCAGCAATCCAGAATATGTTGAACGCCGGGGATAACCCGGAACAACAATACCGTGATTATTTGCGGGTTATGGATAATTTATTGAAAAGGAGAAATTGACATGCCATTACCACTTCTTGCGCCAGCGGCTCCTGCTCTTTTAGCTGCGGCTGAATGGACACTGGCTGCTTGTGCAACAGGATTAGCCGCTGTTGGTGTGATGGAAAGCACCAAAGATAAAGAAGGTGAACAAGACAAGGCAAAAGCGGATACACAAACAATTGCTTCGTCCCGCACCGAATGTGAGAAATGTCCGGCAATTGGCAACGTTACGATGGTTTGGGAAAAAACCACATCGTATTCAGAAATAACCATTGCTTATCAAACAAAAATTGCCGGGACGATATACAATCCTGAATTAAACCTAATTGAAACTTGGTTATGCATGGATACAAATTTTGATGGTTGGAAACCTGCACAATGCTTATTTCTTGAAGCTAAAGCTCTGTATGATCAGTTTTTTGAAGATGGGTTACCCAAATGGTTTTATGCTGAATTTAAGAAAAAACCGACAGATAAGACCGGGCTTGAAAGCATGATGTGGCAAGCAGAGAGACAAAATAATGTATGTGCTTCATTAAAAAATATTCCTAAATCACATTGGCATTTTCTGCAACCAGTATCTTACGGATATTTTACCAAGGCTTTTGCTAAATTTATTAACATTAAAACATTTAATACGCCTTAAATGTGGATATTTATTTCAAAATTAGGATTAAAAAGATGAACATAATACACGCTAGAATAGAAATGTTTTATGATTTAAAAGAAAAGATAACACCGGAATTAGCATTGGATGACACATACTGCATCATGCAACAAATAAATAAGGTATCTAATAGTTCAAGTAGATGGTATCTACCAGGATATGATCTAGACGAAATAAAAGCAAATAATGTTTTTGATGAAAGTGGCATTACTGAACATGCCAAAAATCAATTCAAAGAAAGTTATGATGAGAATTTTAAATCTATCATAAAAACATTATTTGATGTTCCAGGTGATGTAAGGTTAAAAAATAGAATCATGTATTCAAGCCGTGACTATGGTAATAAGCTAGGAAAAACAGATGTAAGCATTGATCTTAGTTTTGAAAAAGAAAAATTTAATCATTCTAAGTGTATTGATTTCGTAGCTTCTTTAGTTAGCAACCATTACTCTCCAATAATCATGATGGATGCCAGAGGATATTCGCTAAAACAAAAACAAGTTTTTCCAGATAGGGTTTATGCCGGTTGGATGCTCTACTTACCAATTGAAATAGATCCGACTTTAGTTCCAATGGCAGAAGAAATAATATCTATTTCTGATAAAAATAACAAAAAAGGCTCATTGATTATTACGACAAAAGATATTTTTGATATTGAA